>NZ_JBEXZS010000235.1:0-2357 GCF_040593685.1 Methylobacterium sp. EM32
TCGCCGTGACGGCCGAGCCCGCAGCCTTGAGCTGGTTGTTGATGGCGTCGAGGACGCCCTGGCTGTTTGCACCGTCGGTCGCCTGGTTCAGGGTGACATTGACGCCGTCGATCGAGAGGGTCGCGGTGCTGCCGCCGGCGGCGGTGAAGATGGCGGTGATGCCGGCGGCATTGAGTGTGCCGGTGACGGCGGTCTGCTGCGTGGCAGTGGCGCCGCCGATCGCCGTCTCGGCCACGGCGGTGGTCGCGCCGACCGACAGGAGGTTGTTGGCGGTGGCGCCGGGCAGGGCGGTCGAGCCGACGCTGGCCTTGGCGGTGAAGGCGTTGGAGGCCGAGAGGGCCTGCTGAGCGACGGACTTGAGCTGATCGGTCAGGCCCTGCAGCTTGGTGATGCCGGTATTGGCGGCCTGGATCGTCTGGATGCCGTTCGACACGCCGTCGAGCAGACTCGTCAGAGCCGACGACCGCGAGGACAGGCCTTGAGCAGAGAAATAGTTGCTCGGGCTGTCGAGGGCGGTATTGACCTTCTTGCCAGTCGAGAGGCGTGATTGGGTGGTCGACAGCAGGTCGGCGGTGCCCTGGAGCGACAGGAGGTTCTGGCGGGTGGCGGCCGAGAGGGTGATGCCGGAAGACATTGGTCGATCCTATTGATCGGGAGACCTTCGTGTTTTGAAGGCGAGATCAGATTGGCCCCCTCGCCCTTGCCCGGTCCTTACTGCGAAGCTGAAAAGGCCTTCGTTCCCCTGGTTCCGACGGTCATGACTTTCAAAACGTTAAGCAGGTCGCATGTCCCTACTTATTGGTTTACCTTAATATTGAAGTTACCATGATGCGCGTACGACCGAGAGTGGATGGTCGCTGGATCCCGCACGAGATGGCGATTGGTTGCCTGTTTGGGGATCCATCGGGCACCAACTGCCACTCGGAAAAAGACCGCTGTGATGCACGGCAAGCAGCACGGCTCTGGTTGCCAACTGATCCGGCTGCTAGTCCCGCGAGATCAGGTTCGGCGGATTCATCACGAACCACCGACACACGGTCGCTAGAGGGGATACTCGCAGAAATTATCGGGGCTTGTTTGAGCGATCCGACCGCATTGAAGTTCTCCATCGTCATCCCGGGGCCGCGCAGCGGAACCCGGGATCCATAACCGCTGACAACGCCGAATGGAGCGGAAAGCTGGCCGCCCTATTCGGGACCGTCAGCGTGTATGGATCCCGGGTTCTCGACTTCGTCGAGCCCCGGGATGACGAGGAGAGACGTCAGCGTCTGCTGTAGATGATGAGCGCGGCGAGTCGAGCAGGATTGGGCATAACGAAAAAACCCCAAGCAGACGCGCGTCATGCGCGTCTGCTTGGGATTTCTTTTTGGATCGGCACCGTACGGCGTGAATTGCCGGGCCGCATGTCGCGCAGCGCGTCGAGGAGGGGCGTACGGCAGTCACGAAAGGCTCAGGCTATCTGTCTCTCACACCAGAGGCGGACAGCCTGAGCCTGTGCCGCTTGCGCGATCAGCCGCGCAGGAGCTGGAGGATGCCCTGCTGGGCCTGGTTGGCGAGCGACAGGGCCGAGATGCCGAGCGAGTTGCGGGTCGAGAGAGCCTGCGAGTTCGCCGCTTCCTCGTTGAGGTCGGCGTTGGTCAGGTTCGCCGCGCCCGTGTCGAGCACGTTGATCATCTGCTTGGTGAAGTCCTGCCGGTTCTGCACCACCGCCAAGTTGGCGCCCAGCGTCGAGGCTTGGCTCTGCAATGCGCTGTTGGCGCTGTTGATCTTCGCGACCACATCGTTGATCGAGTTGCTGTCCTGGAAGTCGGTCTGGCCGACCGCGACCAAGTTAAGACCGGACGCCGTAACGGCGGTACCGGAGACCCTGAGCGAAGAGGTACCGCGCTCGTTGAAGCTGACGTTGACGGTGTCGCCGGCGAGCAGGTTCGTGCCGTTGAAGCCCGAATCCGCCGCCATCTGGTCGATCTGGCTGAGCAGGCCGTTATAGGTGTTCACCAGGTTGTTGCGCGCATTCGCGCCGTCACCGCCGATGATCGCGCTCGAATTGCCGGAGCTGAACGGGTTACCGGCGCCGGTCGCCGTCAGGATCAGGTTGTCCGCGCCCGCCTCGTTCGTGGTGCTGATCTTCAGCGCGCCGGTCGTGCCGTCGATGCTCGCCATCGCGTTGGCCGGGGCCAGGGCGGCGTTGAGCTGGTTCAGGGTCGAGATCTGGCCCGCAGCGGTGCCGAAGGTCAAACTGGTGAAGTTTCCGCTTCCAACCTTGACGCTGATTGTCTTGCCGTCGAGGTTGCTCTTCGTGAAAGTCTGGCTCACGACGCCGGCGGTGCTCGTTGCTACCGTCGAGCCCTGCCCGG
>NZ_JBEXZS010000236.1:0-5886 GCF_040593685.1 Methylobacterium sp. EM32
TCGCCGTGACGGCCGAGCCCGCAGCCTTGAGCTGGTTGTTGATGGCGTCGAGGACGCCCTGGCTGTTTGCACCGTCGGTCGCCTGGTTCAGGGTGACGTTGACGCCGTCGATCGAGAGGGTCGCGGTGCTGCCGCCGGCGGCGGTGAAGATGGCGGAGATGCCTGCGGCATTGAGCGTGCCGGTGACGGCGGTCTGCTGCGTGGCAGTGGCGCCGCCGATCGCCGTCTCGGCCACCGCGGTGGTCGCGCCGACCGACAGGAGGTTGTTGGCGGTGGCGCCGCTCAGGGCGGTCGAGCCGATGCTGGCCTTGGCGGTGAAGGCGTTGGAGGCCGAGAGAGCTTGCTGGGTGATGGCCTTGAGCTGGTCGGTCAGGCCGCGCAGCTTGGTGATGCCGGTATTGGCGGCCTGGATCGTCTGGATGCCGTTCGACACGCCGTCGAGCAGGTTCGTCAGGGACGACGACCGCGAATTCAGGTTCTGGGCGGTGAAGTAGTTCACCGGGCTGTCCAGGGCGGTGTTGACCCTCTTGCCGGTCGAGAGGCGCGTCTGCGTCGTGGAGAGCAGCGCTGCCGTATCCTGGAGCGACAGGAGGTTCTGGCGGGTGGCGGCCGAGAGGGTGATGTCGGACATGGGGCGACCTTTTTGATCGTCGGGCGAGGCGTCTTTTTGACGACGCCGTCACCATCGCCGCGCAGGCCTTTCGTCTTCCTTAAGCCTAACGGTTTCGCCGACATGGCGCGTCCCGTTATGGTTAATGTTGGATAAATCTATGTCGGGGCGAGTTGTTTCGATCGTCGGTACAGTGAATTCTTAATCGTCCGGGTCCTAGCGTCGGGCGCATGTTCACCTATTCCCCTCACAGTGCCCCGCCTCCCGGGCAGGCCCGCCGGCCGCTTCCGTCTCCGGATGGTGCGGCTCCGGTCGCGGTACCTGCGTCCCGCGGCGGGGCGTCGGAGCGGGACGGGCGGCGGGGGGCGGCGCGGTCTCCCGCCGATCCGTCGGGGTGACGGACCGGATGCAACCAGACTCGGAAGGCGCACCCTTCACCAAAGCTTATACGGACAGACGCCCATGCCCCTGCGCATCCACCTGAAGCCGTTCGAGCGCCTGATCATCAACGGCGCGGCGCTCCGCAACGGCGAGCGCTCGACCAACCTCCTGATCGAGAACACCTGCAAGTTCCTGCGCGAGAGCGAGATCATCCCGGAGAGCGGCGCCGACACCGCCTGCAAGCGCTTGTGCGTCACGCTCCAGCTGATCTACCTCGCCGACCATCCGATGGAGGCCGACGACCTGCTGGTGCGGCAATCGATGGAGATCCTGCGCGGCATGCCGACGAGCGCGCCCTACCTGGTGGCGATCCAGGACGAGCTCGCGAACAAGCAGTATCACCGCGCCCTGAAGATCGGCCGCGAGCTCGTGGCCTACGAGCGCAGCCTGATGGAGCGCCTGAACACCGCCGCGACCGACGCCGCCTGAGCGCGGCGTCGTCGCCTTCACCAGGGTTCCGCCCCGGGGCAGCCGCAATGGGGTGATGGTCTCTCCCCCGTGAGGCGCAAGCCTCCGTCGAGGCGCGGACCCGTCGAGGTGCGGAGCGATGGGCGACACGGATTCGATCGACTGGACCTCTCCGGCGCAGCTCGTCGCCTGGCCGGAACGCGGCCGGGGCGAGCCGGTGACCACGACCCTGCGCGAGGCGGTGGCGGCATCCCGCACGATCGAAGCCGGGAGCGCCTGGATCATCCTCGCCGACGGGCGCATCCTCCGCCCGGGCCAGGTTGCCGAGCTTCAGGCCGCCGAACTCCAGATTGCCGAACGCCGAGCGGCCGAGCCTCGCTCCGGCGGCTGAGCCGCGCCCTTCCGTCCCGCCCCCGACCAAACCGCGGGTGCCCCATCCGCGTTGCCCTCCTTCAGAAGCGGAGGGGTGATGCTGATCTTCGAATGGATCGCGGGCGTGCTCGTCGTCGCGGTCCTGCTCGCCGGGGTGGCGCGGCGCCTCGGGGCGCCGTTCCCGGCCTTCCTGGCGATCGGCGGGGCGGTGCTGGCCTTCGTGCCGCAGGTGCCGAACTTGCGCCTCGACCCCGACCTCGCGCTCGCCCTGTTCCTCGCGCCCGTCCTGCTCGACGCCGCCTACGACACCAGCCTGCGCGACCTCAAGCGCAACTGGATGCCGGTCGCCGGCCTCGTCGTCGGCGCGGTCGGGGTCACGACGATGGCGGTGGCGCTGGTGGCGCGCTGGCTCGTGCCCGACCTGCCGCTCGCCGCCGGCATCGTGCTCGGCGCCATCGTGGCACCGCCGGACGCGGTGGCGGCGCTCTCGGTGCTGGCCCATGTCCGGCTGCCCCACCGCCTCGTCACCATCCTCAAGGGCGAGAGCCTGTTCAACGACGCCTCGTCGCTGCTGATCTACCGCCTCGCCCTGGGCGCGGTGGCGACGGGCTCGTTCTCGGTCGCCGAGGTCGCCCCGACCTTCCTCATCGGCGTCGTCGGCGGGATCATCGCCGGGCCGGTCCTGGCGATGCTCTATGTCCGGCTGATGCGCCGGGTGACCGATCCGCCGAGCGCCGTGGTGCTGCAATTCGTCGCCACCTTCGGCCTCTGGATCGCCGCCGAGCGGGTCGGGGTCTCGGGCGTGCTGACGGTGGTGAGCTTCGGGCTGGCCGTATCGCGGCTCTCGCCCCAGACCATGCCCGCCCACCTGCGGGTCACCTCCAACACCGTCTGGGAGACGGCGGTGTTCGTGCTCAACGTGCTCGCCTTCGTGCTGATCGGCCTGCAGATCGGCCCGATCCTCGAGGGACTGAGCCCGGCCGAGCGCAGCCACTACGCGCTCGTCGCCGCGGCCGTCTTCGCCACCACGGTCGTGGTGCGGCTCGCTTGGGTGCTCGGCGCCCGGGCCTGTGCCCGGCTCTGGCACCGCGTCGCCGGGCCCGTGGGACCGGCGCCGATCGGCCTGCGCTCGGGCACGATCGTGGCGTGGTGCGGCATGCGCGGCGTCATCACCATCGCGCTGGCGCTGGCCCTGCCCGGTGATTTCTCGCACCGCGACCTCGTGGTGCTGACGGCGTTCTGCGTCGTGCTCGGCACGCTGGTGATCCAGGGCCTCACCTTGCGCCCGCTGCTCGCCTGGTTCTCCCTCGGCGACGACGATCCGGTCGGGATCGAGATCGGCCGGGCGCGCGCCGCGGCCTACCGGGCGGCCCGCGACAGCCTTGCCGACGACCGCTCGCCCCATGCCGAGGCGCTGCGGCGGGAGTTCGACGCCGTCTTGCGCGAGGCGGAGGACCACGAGGAGGGCCTCGCCCCGGCGAGCCTGCCCGCCGACGGGTTGCGCCGCCGCGCCGTCGAGGCCGCCCGCGCCGTCATCGTCGATCTGCGCGAGCGCGACGAGATCGGCGACGACGCTTATCTGCGCCTCGAGGAGGAGCTCGACTGGGCCGAGCTCAGCGCCACCCCGCGGGACGAGGTCTCGCCCTGACCGCGCCCGGCGCGGTGCCGGGCCGCGCCGGGGGCACGGCGAAAACGATGGTCAGACCCGAACGGTTGATTGTATCCCGTTCGGGCTTGAGACCAAAAACCTGCGTGCCGGACGAGCGAGGTCCCGCGCGGACGACAAGAGACGGAACGAGCGAGACGCCATGCACGCCACCCGAATGCCCTCGTCGCGGCCGCCGTCCTGGACGTCGCGGTTCTTCACGAGCGGGCCCGTCACCTGCATCGAGGACCTGCGGGTGCTCGCCGAGCGGCGGGTGCCGCGGATGTTCTACGATTACGCCGATTCCGGCTCGTACTCGGAGGGCACCTACCGGGCGAACGAGGACGACTTTTCCCAGATCAAGCTGCGCCAGCGCGTCGCCGTCGACATGACGAACCGCACGCTGGCGAGCACGATGGTGGGCCAGCCGGTGAGCATGCCGGTGGCGCTGGCGCCGACCGGGCTGACGGGGATGCAGCACGCCGACGGCGAGATCCTGGCCGCGCGCGCCGCCGCCAAGGCCGGGGTGCCGTTCACGCTCTCGACCATGAGCATCTGCTCGATCGAGGACGTGGCCGAGAACACCGACGCGCCGTTCTGGTTCCAGCTCTACGTGATGCGCGACCGCGACTTCATCGACCGGCTGATCGACCGGGCGAAGGCGGCGCAATGCTCGGCGCTCGTGCTCACCCTCGACCTCCAGATCCTGGGCCAGCGCCACAAGGACGTGAAGAACGGCCTCTCGACCCCGCCCCGGATGACGATCCCCAACATCATCAACCTGGCGACGAAGCCGCGCTGGTGCCTCAACATGCTGCGCACGCAAAGGCGCACCTTCCGCAACATCGTCGGGCACGCGCAAGGGGTGGGGGACCTGCGCTCGCTCTCGTCTTGGACCGCCGAGCAGTTCGATCCCCGGCTCAACTGGGACGACGTCAAGCGCATCCGCGACCGCTGGGGCGGCAAGCTGATCCTCAAGGGGATCCTCGATCCCGAGGACGCGGAGCTGGCGGCCCAGAGCGGCGCCGAGGCGATGATCGTCTCGAACCACGGCGGCCGTCAGCTCGACGGGGCGATCTCGTCGATCGCCGCGCTGCCGGGCATCGTCGAGGCGGTGGGCGACCGGATCGAGGTGCTGATGGATGGCGGCATCCGCTCGGGCCAGGACGTGATCAAGGCGCTGGCTCTCGGCGCCCACGGCGTCTTCATCGGCCGCGCCTTCCTGTACGGGCTCGGGGCCGGCGGCGAGGCGGGCGTGACCCAGTGCCTCGACATCATCCGCAAGGAGCTCGACGTCACGATGGCGATGTGCGGCCTGCGCGACGTGCGCCAGGTCGACGAACGGATCCTGGCCGGCAAGCCGGCGCTGAGCAACCGGCCGTTCTGACGAAGGGCTCCGCCCGGCCGAAAAGCTCCACCCGGCACGGCGCCGGGCGGAGCGGCATCCGTTACATGCGGTGCATGTGGCGGTGCATCATGCGGTGGCGCATCATGTGCCGCCGGTGCATCATGTGGCGACGATGCATCATGTGCCGGTGCATCCGGTGGTGGCGCATCATCCGGCGCTCGCCGCGGGTCATCTGCACGTGTTCGATCATGGGGGCGGCCTGGATGCCGGTCGGGCTCGCCGGGGCGGCGGAGGCCGCGCCGATGCCGAAGGTGAGGCAGCCGAGAACCGCCGCGGCCGCGAGGCCCAGAGTCGTCTTCTTCATCTTTGGTGTCTCCTCTGCGCGGCCCCCGCGTCCGACGGCGGGGACCGGCCCGCCGGCGCGGCGGGCTCACCCGCAGGCAGCGGGTCACGAACAAGAATTTTCCAACGGTGAAGGTTCCGGCGAAAGGTTCGTTTTTCGCGGGCCCGGTGCCGGAAAAATTCGGTCCTTAAAAAAATGTTGACGGCTCCCGTATCCCGGCGCGTCGCCGCGCGTTTCTCCCGGCATTCCGGAACGGATGCCGCAACGACGGGGGAGCGCCAGACCATGCACGAGGGGATCCGGATCCAGGCCGACGCCGACGGCACCTTCACGCTCTACAGCGACACCCGGGTCATCCTGCGCGGCCTCACTCGCGAGCGGGCGTATCGCCTCGCCGGGCGGCTCGGGGAATTCGTGCGGTATTGAGCTTTCCTGACCTCGTGACCTCGCGGCTCCTGAACCCTCCCCCCTCCGCGGAGGAGGTTGCCCCGCGGATGCGGGGCGGGAGAGCGGAACCACGGTTCCGAAAATAACTGAACCGTTGTGAGGGGTGCTCCCTGGATCGGTGTCGCGCTGCCCCTCTCCCGACCCCTGCTGACGCAGGGGCCACCCTCCCCGTGGAGGGCAGGGTGATCGCATATGAATTTTGCCGTCTGGCTTTGCCGTGAAGCAGCCAGACGGCGTTGACGCCTCCTGAGATGCAGGAGGCCTATCATGTC
>NZ_JBEXZS010000019.1:0-60759 GCF_040593685.1 Methylobacterium sp. EM32
TCTGCACCGCAGTAACCAGACAGGGCCGCCCCTTGAGACCCCCTGGCAACGTCCCCGACGAGCGCTTCCAGCTGTTCCAGCGCAAGGGCAGCGCCAAATGGCAGATGCGCTTCAGCATCCGCGGGCAGGGGCAGCTCAAACGCTCCCTCGACACCGACGATCTCCGGGAAGCGCAGCGCCGGGCGGAGGCCATCTGGTACGAAGCCACCTACCGCGCGCAGCAGGGCCTTACCGCTCGTGCTCACACCTTTGAGAGCGTGGCAGAGGAGTACATCGCGCAGATCCTGCGCGAGGTGGAGCGGGGCGAACGGCGGGCCGACCAGGGCAAGAGCGAGCCTGCGGTGATCCGGCGGTATTTCGTGGGGTACTTCGGCCAGAAGCCCGTGGATGCGGTCAGTGAGGCCGATCTGGAGCGCTATGCGGAGTGGCGGCGCACCTACTGGACCGAGGGCCCTGGCAAGCTGATCACGCACATCGAGTATGATAGGGGAGGCCACCGGCTACGCCGGCCTGTACGCCGCTCTGCGCCTTCCCTGAGCCGCCAGAGGGGCGAGCTGGTGGTGCTGCGGCAATTGCTACGCTGGGCTTCCCGGCAGGGCTACCTGAAGACGCCGCCCGAAGTCACCATCAAGGCTCGCCGCACTCCGGACAATCGGCGACCCAGCTTCGAGCCACACGAGTTCGCCCATCTGCAGACGGTCAGCCTTGGCCGGCTAGTGGATCCCATCATGGACGGCACGGGTGCGCTCGTGGAGGCCAGCGACAAGCGCCGCTGGCGGATCAAACGGCTGGACGATCACACGCGGCGGGATCGCACCCTGCTGCACGCCTACGTGATGATCGGCGCATTCTCCGGGCTGCGACCCACTGAGATGTACAATCTCACTTGGGGCGATGTGCTGGGCTACCGGGCGGGGCGGGGCAAGCCCGTGGATCAGCGCGACATCCGGCTGCAGGTTCGAGGCAAGGGCAAGAGCGGCAAGGCCATCCCGCAGAAGGCTGCGATCCCGTGGTTTGACACCCTATGGATGCTGTTCGAGCGCAGCATGGGCCGTGAGCCCGTGGATGCTGATCCGGTGTTTGCGAGCGAGCAGGGCAAGCGGATCACGTCCGTGGCCAACGGCTTCACCGAACTGCTGAAGGCGGCTGGGTTGGAGCGAGATCACCGCGGTATCAAACGCACGCCGTACTCACTCCGGCACTTCTACATCAGCGAGCAGCTGGCCAACGGCTCCGAAGTACTCGACGTAGCTCGCAACTGCCGCACGTCGCTAGCTATGATCGACAAGCACTATGGTCAGGTGCGGCTGGAGCGTGTGGTGGATCGGCTACGGCCAGACTGGACGCGTGTATGACACAAAAATAATCACCTACAAACGATGTAAAGCATAAAATATATTGATGCAGTCTAAAAACAATTAAAATATCGAATGCATTTTCATTGCCGCCGAAGAAAAACCAAAGTTAATATTTATGATGTGGTTGATTGAGAGGCCGCGAATTAATGCCGCACAAACTCCCTGCCGGCGGCCATTCAAAATGACACCGGCTTGGCGATATGCTCACTCGAGCACGTTAAAGTGCTCGGCTATCGCGATGGCAAACGATGAATTCGGTCCTTGTAGCGTACTTGAAGGCCGGGATCTCTTCGATTGCAAAATCGCTGTGGTTGCCAACTAAACGGCAGTTGATGAGGAGAGGAGCGGAGCAAGGATTAACTCAAAGACTGCCAGAGCTAGATGAAGCATTAGATGTTTTGTCTGGAGGTGCAGGAGTAGTAGGCGGAGCAATAGCGAGTGCTAAAGCTCTGGCGTCTGATTTGCCATCAGCGTTTCGTGAAGATCGATTTCAGCGGTGGGCAGCTGACACCGAAACTAGAGCAGTGCTTCGGAAAGCGGCGATCCGCCGTTCACAAGGGCTCGATGTTTATGGGCCGGACAAAAAGCTGGCACTTAAAAGATATGCAGAAATCTGCTCGGACGCCCAACAACGAGCTGATCGTCCATTTGATGATGCTGTTACTTTCCTCTCCCTCACCATTCGGTCAGCGCAGACGGCGGGCGAAAGGGTCGCCGAAGAACGAGGGAACGCTGATCGAACATTGATTGTTAAAGCTATTGAAACTGGTTCCGATCGCATCGACGCAACCCTTACAAGACTGTTTGAAGGTGGAGAGATACCTAAAGACAAACTAGTAGATAAGCCCTCAGCTTACACAGCGGAGGAGTTTGCCAGCGTCTCCGGAGAGCTTCTATCCTGGCCAGGCGACATCGGCGGGATAGTGATACCCCGGCCCGAACTCATTGATCTGGAACAACGACTTGTCGCTCCAGTCAGCAGCGCGTTTGGACGCAGCATTTTGCTCTTTGGGCCACCGGGTTCTGGAAAATCAGCCTTACTCGCCTCCCTCGGAAATCGACTGCGCAAGAGCGGTAATACGGTTCTCGGCATCAAGGCTGATGCTTTGCCGATCACCGTGAGCAGCTTAGCGGAGCTAGGACCAGCACTAGATCTTGGACCTGATATTGTCGAGGCAATTACTTCGCATTCTACGAGTGGTCCAGTATATATTCTTATTGATCAACTCGACGCAGTGGCTTCACTCATCGATGGCAGCGGCGGGCGATTGCGGGCTCTTAGCGCACTAGCAAAACGGTTGCGATCATGGCCTGAAATCAAAATTGTAGTATCAGTCCGGCCATTTGAATTCGTTGCAGACGGAGGTTTCCGAGCGGCGTTTCCGGCGGACACAGTAGAAAGAATAGACCTTGCACTACCAGAACGCAACGAAATCAATAATATTTTGTCAGCATTCGACATCGATCCGGCAGAAATCCCAACTGAACTCGACGAAATCATCCGTGTGCCACAAGCACTACGCGACATCGTAGCTGCGCGACAAGCTGGATTTGCTTGGGGGGCGATGAAGAGTTGGCGTAGCACCCAAGCGCTTCGTTTTGAACGCTTAGTCGCTACTTACCCAAATCTCGGTATCGACCGTCTGATTGGCTGTATGGTTGATGCCCTGCGGGATACAGGTACCCTATGGCTAGCCAACGGGAGATTGCCGCTCGGTATAACACCAGCGATTGACCGTCTTTGCGCCGAAGGAATTCTCCGTCGTAGTGATGATGGTAATGCAGTTGGTTTCGCGCATCAGACCTGGGCTGAAACCCTCGATGCTCGTCTCGCGCTTGCTGACGGTGGGCTAACCAAGCGGGTTATCGAAGCAAGTCATAATTTGATGGCCCGCCCTCATGCTCTTGCAGTGTTGCGATATGCGCGAGAGACTTCAACGCCAGACTATAACTCCGCCATAACCAGTCTTTGGTGTGAGCCATCCCTGAGGCGTCATCTACAGCATCTAATACTTGATCTATCAGCTGGAAATGATGCACCTACCTCAGCTGAACAGCAGGTAGTGGTCAGCGTTCTAGCAAGCAGCGATGCCGCCTTAGCAGAGCGCGCACTCCGCTTGAGCGCTGGTAAGGCGGCTTGGTTTGACATCTTGTATGGTCTAATATCTGACCGAATGCTGAGTGATGACGAGACACATGCTAGAAGCGTATGGCCATGGGTTTCAGCATATATACCTAGTCACAGCGATCGTATTGTCGATTTGCTCGGACGTAATTGGCGGAACCATCCCGCTCACAGCCGCCTGATACCTAACATTTTAGAAAAACTTGTGATATGGGATGATTTTTCATATAGCCTATTTAAGGATGCGCTTTTTCACTTCGAAAAAATAAATGCTTTTGTTCTTGCTACAGTGCGTCATCAAGCGCAGTCAGGTCGACATGATGTTGCTGCCACACTTCTGGGCGTAATTTTAAATCGTGTTGCCGACCAAACTCGGGATGCTTTGCAAGACGCACGATCCGAAAACGAGGATATTTCTGAGCACGATGAGAGCGATCTGTTTGCTGCTATGAAGCGATTTCGGTCCCAGCAAGACCGTTCATTCTCATACCGTTTTGCAAGGGAGCTGCGCGAGCTTCATGGCTTGCACGATCTGCCGGAAATTGTGCGCAATTCGCCTGAGCCATATGCAAGAACTCTGGTGACCTTTTTTAGATCGTTAACATCGACTGCTGCTGAAGCACTGGAAGCAGAAGATGCCGCTGAGCTTCAAGTCTCAAATATTGCACATTATAAGTATGATATATCTCTTGTAGAAGCCCTGAGAGTTGCTGTGACAGAGCTTGTTCGCACCAACATTGCGGCGTTTTCAGAGTTATACGCGCTTGCCGGCGTTGGTAATCACCTATTGGATCGAGTGTTTGCTTCTGCTTTCGCATCAAATGTTGCCACAACTCACGGACTGGCGCTAGAATTTTTATCTCTAGACGCAAGTCGGCTAAGGCTAGGGGATCGTTCAAGTGACGAGCACTACAATACGTTGGAGTTAATAAAAGAGCTGTCAAATTATATTGGCCATAATGATAATGATAAACTTGTTGATTTGATAAGAAATTGGAACGAATATGAATTTGATCTATCTGATGATGTTCGTCAAAGGCGAATGCTGCGATATGGAAACCGTCGGCTGCGCGCTCGGCTTCTAAATGCTTTGAATATTTCTCGGCTATCGACCCAAGCCCGGCGCTTCGTGCAAGAAGAATTGCGCGCTGTCCCCGCTGATCACCGCGAAAGGTTCAGATCGGTTGTGGGCTGGGTACAATCACCGATGTCGACTGATGCAATGGAACGCGCCAGCGACACACAAATCATCAATCTTTTCCGAGATTTGCCGGATGAAAAGGATAGGTGGATTTCGCGCGGAGCCAACTCGCTGATCGGCGGCATGCGTGAAGCCTCAATGGCGTTTGGCGAACTAGCGAAGCGTCAGCCAGAACGAGTACAAAAATTGCTAGGTGAATTTTCGCCGTCAACACAGCAAGAACCTGTAGGATATGCCCTCCGGGCGCTTTCCGAGTGTGCATCGGTTGACCCATTTGTTATCTTAGGTCTAGTTTCAGACGCTCTCAAGCGTGGTTTTGGAAATAAAGGGTTCCGCGCTGATGTTGTTTGGACATTGCACAATCTGACAAATCGAATGCCCGGCTTATCTGATGATTGGATCAAAATCCTTGTTTCTTGGATAGAACCGCCACAGGCAAAACTCGAACTCCCCGGTTCCGTCTCTAGTTTCGACAAAGCAAGTGTCGATAAACCGCTGCCCACCACGGTTTTGTTCGAAAGTGGTGGTCTTCGCATACTCCCAGGTGGTGAAAATTCCGTCATTTTAAGGGTATGCACGCTTGGGTATTTGAGGCGGAACAAGCCCTCCTATTCCGAATTCATCAATCTGTTGGAGAACCATCTTGCCAAAGATGATGCTCCTGAAACTTGGGCCGGGTTAGGGTATCTGCTTCCTCAGCTTGCTCACGCTGATAGCACACAGGCCAATAATTTCCTCACTTTGCTTATGAGGCAACAGCCAGAGTTCCGTGATAGCGAAGAGAGCGCTCGTGTCATTGCGCGCATGATACGCACTGTTCCAGGCGATCTTATCGATGAAGTGCTAGAATGTTGGATTAATTCAGAATGGCCATTAGCTTCTGTCGCAGTCGGTGAAATTCGGGCTCTGCGAACAGCAATCTTCCAGCCGAACACTAATGCAGATGAATGGCCAGCTATCGCTCAAGCCTCGCCGGTTCCCATGGACACATTAACTGGCGTCGCCAATGTTGCAGTTTCATGTTGGAATGAGGATGATTTATCATTGCGTACATGGGCCCGCCGTACTCTTGCATTGCTTGCTACATACCAAAATGAGCGTGTTGCACAGGCCTGTGGAAATTTTTTCCTTCGTATTTCGCCTTGGCCCGCTGAGGCAGACACGCGCCGTCTCCTCGAAATATTTTCCGAAAATCCTGTTTTATTGAAACATGCAGCCAATTCTGTTGTAGATGACCGACTGAGCGATATATTAAATGATTTCCTATCGTATGCGCCAATATTTAAATTTATGAAATCAATGATAAAAACTCACAAATATGAGATGTCAAATTACAGTGGTTACGGGCCGATAATGGCCAGGGGGCTTATACCTATTGTTATTACTCTCCACAGAGAGAATATGTTCCGAGAAAAAACACTTGATTTGTTTGAAGATATACTCGATGTGCTGCCTGATGAAGCTGAAGGAATGTTACAAAGCATCATACAATAAAATAATTTCGTGAATGGTTGTGCGATGCTACAGTCATCCCAATTTGTCACAGTACTTCGACCGCAGAGCGCATCATGTCGTCGTTCACGTCGATGTAGCGCTGTGTGGTCGAAAGATGCCGGTGGCCCGCCAACATCATGATGGCCTTGGGCGAGATGCCTGCGTGCGCGAGGCGGGTGATGAACCACCGGCGACCGCTATGGCTGGAGCCGCCGTCCAATCCCGCCTGATCGTACCAGCCCCGCATGAGCTGACAGAGGGTATTGGCGCTGAATGCCGCGCGCTTCTGCGTGACCAGCACCGGCTGCTCGCGGGGAGGGGTGGAGGGCAAGGAGGAACGGAACTGCTCGATCTCGCGCCGGAGACGTGCATTGAGGAAAACCACGCGGGCGTGCCCGCCTTTCGTGACAGCCGCGCTGAGCCGAAGCTGCTCCCGTACCTTGCCCTCGCCGTCAAGGAGATCGCTCCAACGGAGTGAAGCGATCTCGCCCACCCGGAGCCCCGCCAGATAGCTCAGCATGAGGGCCATCCTGTTACGATGGCCGTAGCGCCCCTGGCTTACCACCGCGGTGAGGCGCTTGAACTCGGCCTCGGTTGGCACACGCGCCTGCTTCACCGGAACCTCATACTTCAAGCTGTTTTGCTGCAAAGTATGATATTTCCAGGCCCGCGTGAGGGCGAGCACATAGGCGAGCTCAATGGGATCAACGGCTTAGCCGCAAATATCACAGAATTCTACTTTTGTGATGTTTTGCCCTTGCAGCTGATCCGCCCTCCAAGCTCGCGCTCCCTCGCCAAAGGCTGCACGGCTTCCTCGCCCCACAAGCGAGGAGCCCCCATGCGCCTGATCGATGCCGCCACCCGCGAACTGCTGCTGGCCAATGGCCGGGATCGCGATGCCGATCACCAGCCGGTGCTCAAGCTGTTCAACCCCATGGGGCCAGCCACGTGGCTGATCTGCGCGATGGAGGCCGACGGCGACACCCTCTACGGGCTGTGCGACCTCGGCTTTGGCGAGCCCGAACTCGGCTATGTGAGCCTCGCCGAGATCGAGGAGGTCAGCGCGGGGCTCGCGATCGGCTTGGAGCGGGATACGTCGTTCCGGCCCATGCATCCGATCTCCACCTATGCGAGTGCAGCGCGCGAGGCCGGGCGGATTGTCGAGGTGGTACAGGTCCGCTCAGCGTAACCGAGCAGGCGACCTCCTGGGGTGGGAAGCGGACGCCGAACAGCGAACTGTTTCAAGGCGGCGGCTCAAAACCACCTCGGTTGCGAGGGCGACCGGTTTGTAGGCTTAGAGGCTGTGCAGTCGCCGTCGGATCTCTACCAAGGCTTCCGCATGCCTCATGACCTCAATGCCAAGCACCTTCAGCTCGGGTGCTTTTTTGTTCATAGTACCATCGTCAGTCACGAAGACGTCCCTTCCGGCCATTTTGTGGCCCGCCAAATGATCTACGTCATTGATCTTATTTAAGAAGGTTTTTGCGTTGCGGTCGATGCCTGCGGGCGACAAAATATCTGCGATCTTTTTTACTGTATCTTTATGCTTGTCGCTCATCATTACATCTGCACCATCGAGATCCGAGGAGCTTAGTCGGAAAATCGATCCGAAAACAGGTAAGACCTCGGCCTTCGCTAGCATCGCGTCCCGGCGCGCCTTATCCCTGTCCTGCCCAAGGTCTGCCTCAACGCGAGTTGTAATTGCCACGTCGATCTCATTGTCCTCCCACATCTGCATAATTTCCTCTAATTCAGCCCGGGAGGTCGGGGAAGTGTGAACAAGATCAAAATGATTGATGATCGCGTTCGTGTCGAGGGTAATCTTGAATTTGGCCATATAGGATCCTAGAATTATCCTATGCTTCGCCGAAGTCCCATGCCGGCGAGCTTGTAGCGAACGTAATGTAGGCGTCCCGCCTGGGTCTTCCAATGAGAGGTGGACAGCCCACCGCTGGGCGTCGCGAGCAGCATATTAATGCGATCAGATCGCTAGAGCGGTGTTGGGGGACTGGCAGGGCTCGATCGGTTACGATCCCGGCCATGTGCAACCTCTACAGCAGTTCCCGTTCTCAGGATGAGATCCGGCGCACCTTCGCCATCGATCGCGACGAAGCCGGCAACCTACCGCCACTGCCCGGCATCTTTCCGGACCAGATGGCTCCCGTGGTCCACGCCGCGACGGTGAGCGGGTGTTGACGATGATGCGCTGGGGCTTCCCACCGCCCCCGAAGCTCGGCACGCAGCCGGTCACCAACGTGCGCAACGTCGCCTCGCCCTACTGGCGGCCTTGGCTCAAGCCCGCGTTCCGCTGCCTCGTGCCCGTCACCTCATTCAGCGAGTATGCCGACACCAAGCCCCGGAAGACGCCAGTGTGGTTCGCTCTCGATGAGAGCCGGCCGCTGTTCGCCTTCGCGGGGATCTGGCGGCCCTGGACCGGTGTACGTGGGCCGAAGCGGGACGAGCCCGTACCGGAGGAGCACCGTCTGTTCTCGTTCCTGACGACGGAGGCAAACGGGGTAGTGGGTCGGGTTCACCCCAAGGCGATGCCGGTCCTGCTTACGACCCCCCAGGAGTGGCGCACGTGGCTCGAAGCGCCCGTCGACGAGGCACTTCAGCTGCAACGACCCCTGCCGAACGGGATGATGACCGAAGTCGCTCGGGGCGAGCGGAAGGATGGAGGTTAAGGCGCAGCCCCGAGGCAGCTGGCTGCAACGGGAACGCCCTCAGTTCCTGATTATCTCCGCGACCGTCTGCGCGTGAGGACCGACCGGGGGCTGGTGCTGTCGATGCTCAGTCGAGGTCGTGCAGCTTCGCGATCGCTGGCTCGGTTGGCACATCACGAGCCTTCGATCTCCGCTCCAACTGCTGCTCCCGCAGGAAGATAAAGAGACCGCTGGCAACGATAATGCCGGCGCCAGCCATCGTAAGTGGGCCGATCATCTCACCGAAGAACACGTAGCCGAAGAGCATGCCCCATAGGATCAACGTGTACTGATACGGCACGACCGTCGTCGCAGGTGCCAAACGCAGGGACTGGTTCACGCATAGATTGCCCAGCAGCGATCCGACGCCCAGCAGAAGCATCAGCGCGAAGTCCGTGGGTCCGGTGGAGGTCCACCCGTAGGCCAGCACCAGAGCCGCCCCGAAAATCAGGGAGGACACGAGCTGGCTCGTCATCAGCACGGTGCCGGGCACAGCGGCGAGCTTGCGGGTGGTGATGAGGAACAGCGCGTAGAAGAAGCTGCCGGCGAGGGCGCACACCGCTCCCACGGACAACGATCCCGGTGAGGGATGGAGGGCAAGGGTGACCCCGCAGAAGCCTACCCCAATGGCTGCCCAGCGACGCCAGCCCACATGCTCGCCCAGCAGCAGGGGCGAGAGGGCGGTCACATAGATCGGACCCGCCATGTAGTAGGTCATGACCTCAGCCAGGGGCAGCGTGCTGACGCCCCAGAAGAAGAGCGAGGCTTCGAGCGTCGAGAAGCCCGCTCTCACCAGCTGCAATCCGGGGCGCGGTGCATCGCGGAACCCGCTGAGCCCCACCCGGTGAATGGCAGGCGCCATCACGCACAGGCCGGAGATGCTGCGGACCAGCATGAGCTGACCCACCGCGTAGGTGCCGAGCAGCCATTTGCCCATCGTGTCGTTCAACGCAAAGAACAGCACACCGAGAAGCATCATCACGATGCCACCGACGGCGCCCACCGGCACGGCGGCACGCCCCACACTCACAGCCACGGTTTCCTACCCTTCGTGTTTTTTGGAGCGGCGGGAGGCACTCAGAGTTCAGCGACCAATCCTGCCTGGTTGTGCGACCAATCGGTTCGCATCACGCCGACCCGATTACCCCCGGGATGCATCCCGACTGCCGCGCCGATGCCATACGCGGTCAGGGCTGCTCACGCCATCGCGACCGTCGTCCTCTCACAATCACCTGATCGAGCCGTCCCCGCTCCTCACCGACCCAAGCTCGGCCTTGACCGGGAACCACAGGCCTGTTTGTTCTCTTTTCGTTCTGAAGCGGAGAGCGCCAAGTGGGTTTCTACCGGGTCGGTGAAGAAGCAGCAGATGGCAGCGGGCTCGTCCGCGTGCCGTTCATGCGCACGACCCTGTGCGCGGGCTTCCCGAGCCCCGCCGAGGACTTCATCGAAGGTGCGCTGGAACTGCCGCGCTGGCTGGTCCCCAACCCACCTGCCACGTTCATCTGGCGCGTGCGGGGCTGGTGCATGAAGGGCGCCGGCATCCACGACGAGGATCTGGCCGTGGTGGATCGGTCGCTGTCGCCTACCTCAGGCGCCGTCGTCGTAGCCGTGGTGAACGGCGAGATGAGCATCAAGCGGTTGCTGATGACGGGCAACCGGCTGAGCCTCACGTTCGACAATCCCGACATGGACCAGGAGTTTGCCCTTGAGGACCTGGAGGAGGGGCTGCTCTGGGGCGTGCTGCTGTTCTCCGTGCGCTGGCACCATGTGAAGGCCCGCTCGGGTGTCGCGCGATGAGCCGAGCCCTCGCGCTGATCGACGGCAACAGCTTCTACTGCTCCTGTGAGCGCGTGTTCGACCCCAAGCTCTCCGGCGTGCCGGTGATCGTGCTGTCCAACAATGACGGCTGCGCCATCGCCCGCACCGCCGAGGCCAAGGCCCTCGGCATCCGCATGGGCGAGCCCTACTTCAAAATCCGCGATCTTTGCCGGCGGCAGCGGGTGCGCGTCTTCAGCAGCAACTACGCCCTGTATGGCGACATGAGTGCCCGCGCCAACACGGTGTACCGGCAGTTCGCGCGGGACGTGGAGGTGTACTCCATCGATGAGAGCTTTCTCGACCTCTCCGACGTGCGGGAACGCGACCGGGTGGCGCTGGCTCGGGATCTCCGCTCCACCGTGCGTCGATGGACCGGCCTGCCCACCTGCGTGGGCATCGGCCCCACCAAGACCCTCGCCAAGCTGGCCAACCACATTGCCAAATCGATCCCGGAGCTTGGGGGCGTGTGCGATCTCTCCGACGAGGTGGAACGTGCAGCGTGGATGGTGGGGATCTCGGTAGGGGAGGTATGGGGCATTGGGCGTGCCTCCCTGGCCCGGCTCACTGCGATGGGCGTGGATACGGTGGCCGATCTGCGCGACCTCGATCCCCGACCGGCGCGGGCCTCGCTGACGGTGGTGGGCGAGCGCATCATCCACGAGCTGCGTGGGCGGTCGTGCCTGCCCCTTGAGATCGTGCCCGCCCGGCGAAAGGGCTGCGCAGTGACCCGTAGCTTCTCCACCCGGATCACCCAGCGGGATGTGCTGGAGCAGGCCGTTGCCGCCCACGCGACGCGCCTCGGCGAGAAGCTGCGGCGGGATGGGCTCGCCGTGTCGGCGGTCACCGTCTTCTACCACACCAGCGAGCATGACCGCGGCGACCCCATGCGGTCCGTCTCGACGGTCGTTCATATGCCCGAGGCGACCAATGACAGCCGGCACCTGATCCAGGCGGCGCTGCGGGGAGTGGAGAGGACCTGGAAGGAACAGGGGCCATCGCCATGGCGCTACAGCAAGGCCGGGCTCGTCACCACGGACCTCGTGCCGCTGGAGGATGCCCCGCGCCCCCTGTTCGACGCGCACGATCGGGAGAAGTCTGGCGCGCTGATGGCGGCGATGGACGCCTGCAACAGCCGGTTCGGGCGTGGCGCTGTGGTGTCTGCGAGAGCGGGCTTGGTGGACAAGCGCAGCTGGTCCACCAAGTTCGAGATGCGCTCACCGCGCTTCACCACGCGACTGAATGAGGTGCCGACGGCCAAAGCAACTTTGCAATGAGTAGACCGCCGCCTCATGGATGAGGGGGAGCTACGAAGGCGGCTCCCCTTTGCACTCTTAGGGCTTCGCAACAATCTTATCATCAGGTCCTTTCCAGCATCGCTTAAAAAATTCCTTCCTGTACAGCGTTTTCCTGCTGGGATCATCGGGCTTCAGCATGCGAAGCCCGTACTGTTCGTACATCTTAGCGATACGCACGTGAGCCTCGCGCATATTTTTTACACGGTCCGCCTCGAAATAACTTGGCCCCTTAAATTCGAATAAGCAGATATTCGCGCACTTCCTCACCGTGTACCCGCGCGCGATCGCCTCAGTGGCGAGCAAAGTGTCCTCGCCATGTATCGTGTAGGTTTTGTCAGGAAATATTTCTACTTTGCCCTCCTTCCGAAAATTGCGCATTACGAACATACTTCCCTTTAGGTCGGCGTCTTTGTGGAATATGTGATTGCGGTCGTAGTCAGCCTGGTTCCAAAATGCCCTTGGATGGCGCGGCGGCTTCTTATCCCAATACGGAAAGAATATATCTACCTCATCGTATTTGAGCGGCCTGTTGATGGCCATTTCAGCGAAGAAATTCAGCCCGCGACCCTCGTCATATTTGGTTTCAAGGATAGCATCATCGTCCATCATGATGCCCCAATCATATGAGCTGCGGTAAAACTGCTCCAAGCAAGCAATGCGATTAATAATTAGCGGGCTTCCGGGAGCCACGCTGTAGCTGCCATCGAGCGCAACGAACTTGCTCAAAAGGCCTGCGGTATCCTTGTCAAACGCTTCTACTTCGGCGTCAGTCCAGCCGCTGAGCCTGAGATGAAGAGGGATATCGGTATGCTCGATCCACCATTCCAACTGCTGTCGGAAAATATCCCGTCGTGCTTTCCAGACGGTTTCATCAGGCGACCGAAACGAAGTAATGAACGCACCGAACTGTTGCTTCACCAGCGAACTGGTGCTGACCGGCAGGCTGGAAGTTATTATCGACAAAGGAGCGCTCGCAGAGACGGACCCAGGCGCCACCGAGGAACTGGCAGGGAGCAATGCAGGCGGGCTGGTGGAAGGAGCTATGGCTGGCTGAGGTTGGGTCGGCCATGCAGCGAACGGTTCACAAACCCCAACGCGATCTCCTCCCGGCGTATGCACGAGCGGCAGCACAAGAAGGAGTTCGTCGTTATCGAACGCTGCGACCACACAGAGCGCGCCCTGCGGCTGATCCACGTCAACGAACTTAGCTTCCGCATCTACTTTCAGAGGTAGCAAAGCACGGCAAAGCCTATTCGCATCATCCAAGTCCAACCATCGCTCGTCACGGATGGGGATGAGTGTCGACGCACTGAAGAGATGGCTCACCAAGTTCGATGCTGCGGCACAAAAAGGTAAATCCTCTTCGTGAAACCCCACAGAAACACCTGTGTAATCGCTCGTGAGATTTAGCTTATCAGGGAGTGGGATCACCGGATTTGTGGCCTTCAGAGGCACGTCGGGACCGCCGCTCAAATATGTTCGCCGCCGCTGGGCCAATGTCCAATTGATTTCTAGAAGCTTCGACTGCTTCGCGTGCGCAATTTTTACAGTATCGTGCCAGCCAAAGACGTTTGATGATGGCGGATTGGTCTGGACCCCGTTTATAAAGGCATCCATCGCCTGGTGAGTAAGTGTGAGGGTAGAGCTGCGATTTCGCAGTTGCTCAGTAGCACAGACGAGATACTGGCCGTCAGGATACCGCGAGAAGGCAACCGCGTTGATCGTCACACCGCTGGGGCTCGTGAACGTGGCTACGTCAGCCGTGGCGGCCGTTTGCCAGCCGGTGTCTTCCTTGGCGAACGCATGCGCGAAGCGCTCGGCCTCCTGATCGGTCAGTACGAAGATGCCGTCGCCCAGCCCGTGAATGGGCGCGCCCAGCATCACATGGCCACAAGGGAAGGAATACCCTCGTTCGTGCCCCACCACCTCCACGCGGCACCTATCGCCTTCCACATTGCCAATGACGAAGGCACGGGTCGGCCTAGCCTTATCCTCGCCCGGCAGCTTGATGATGACGGGCAGCGTGAGGTCGCGCAGCAGGCGTACGGCGCGCTCAAGCTCAAGGAGAGGCTTCGCAAGCCCGCTGAAGCTGAACGCGTTGGTGCTACCGCTGTTGGCAGATATGGCCTGCTTATCAAATTTCTTGTAGACGCCTGCGTAGCCACCATGCCTATCGAACCAGTCTTTGGCAGGCTCTGATTTTGGCTTTTCACGCGTTGCAATATCTAGCGCAGTGCTACGCTGACTGAAAGTTGCCTTATCCGCACTACTGCCTCTGAATGCGATCTTGACGAGCGGGATAAATATATTTCCTTTCGCTGGAAGCGAATATTTCTCGCCATTTGCTACAATAAATGCTTCCGCAATCGCCGTATCCTTACGTAGCTCTAGCCCAAATTCGTATATTTTGCCCAGCACCGCATTGAGTTCGTCTTGGGCAATTTTCCCCAGATCTGCAGCTGTATGTGCGTGTAGGCGAATAGGTTCGAACTTCTGCTGCAAACTGACAACGTCGACCATGTTGCCGGACGGTTTCTTGCTGGCTCTCATCCCTACCATCCGCAGGCTGACGCAATTGACTAACCCGCACGGGGCGGGTCAAAAAAGTTTAGCTACTAAACTTTTTTCGCCTCGGTCGTATCGGTCAAAAATTAACGATTTCGCGCAACGAAGAGGAAATGCGCGATCTCGATGTCCTCTTTCCCCATGAGCCCAACCGAGCCCGGTATCTACCGGCCATCAGCCACAATTATGCGGTTATCGCAGCGCAGCCGGGCTGGCGGTGTTTGGGGCTAACAGGCAGTGATCTCGACTACCTGCAGCCTGGAAACAGCGCTATAGACATCCCCTACATCGATAAGCATTTCCACTACCCGTGCACGCTGACCAGCGCAGGGCAAGCTGCTATTACGGACGCCAAAGGTCGGCAAGCTACCATTGTATCCCAGCGTGATCGCAACAGCACGTTCGTGATCGCCGACAGCGGGGGCTTTCAGGTCCAGCAGGGCACTTTGCCATGGGAAGGCGAGGCGACCGTTCGCCGGATGCTGAAGTGGATGGAGAACGCTGCCGATTGGGTGATGGCGTTGGATTTCCCCACGGGCGGCATATCGAAGGGGACGGTCACCCCGCACATCAAGCGCCTATTGCGTGAAGGACAGGCTATTGACCAGATGAGTTCTGTGAACTCGTTGGGGCTCGGCTTCAACGCGTGCATGCAACAAACACGACTGAATACCGAGCTGATGCTCAAGGAGCGTGATACCCAGAAAGCTGGCTTCCTCGTTGTTCTACAAGGGCGCAACGAAAGCGAGAGTGCGGCATGGTACAAGGAATTTCAGCCGTTCATTGAGGATGGGATTGCCTTTGCTGGAGCCCACGCTCGAAACTACGCGCTTTTGCTCAGCCGACTGCTCGACATGCGCGCCGATGGGACTTTGAGGCGTCTCAAGCACATACATATTCTTGGAACCAGCACGATAGGCAGCGCAATTCTCTTCACGTGCATACAGAGACTTATTAGGCAGCATGACAATCCATACGTGCAAATAACGTATGATACCGCAAGTCCGTTCCTTCTGTCTGGTCGAGCATACGAGATCTACACGTCTTATGGCCTCGACTATGTCAATTCAGGCATGGCGAACGACGCGCCGAGTAAGGTCGATCCGTCCCATTACGGCCTGACATTAAACGCTTGGTGCGAGAAGCTCACCGAAGAGCGCAATGACGCATGCGAGGCCATCGGCCAGGAAATGCAAAGCCCGGTGCGCACGCATGTTGGTTCTCGCGTGCGAGTGGGTGAGTTGCTCAAGCAAGGAGAGCTGCCTCCGCAGCCTGATGCGAGAGCCTTCATGATCGGCTGCAACCACAATGTTCAGGCTGTCGCTGAAGCGCATTCCGAAGCCATACATCTTTATCATGATACGCCTGAGGGCAGGTTTCGGTTCTCCCGAAACGTTCAGGCGGTTGACTACATCGCAAAATATGTCTTGGGGAATAAAATAAACTTGGCTCGTCAAGTAATCAAGGAAGCTGGGTTTCGCCTAGAGCGACCAATCTGATAGGTATTTCTAAGGTTTATTCACCGAAAGTCCATCTATTTCTTTTATGCGAATACGGTTTACTTGCGGAGCTGATATGATGATCTCACGACACCAAACCGCGGCCTTTTTCAAAGGCGACTACAGACCTAAATGGAACGATCATCTCGATCTTACGATCTTGCTCATTGTGATGTATGTTGCATCTGGTGTCGCGGTCAATGCATTCGCGAAATATCTGCCCGTATACCCTGTAAAAGTTCCATTCAGCGGCAACCCGCCGGTGTCGTTCCCTCTAATCCCCGGCACGCTGCTGGTGGGCCTGATTTTCGTGATGCGCGATTATACGCAAAGGCTCATCGGCGATTGGGTCGCAGCATTCATGCTCATTGCGACGATCATCGTATTTTTTTGCGTAGATCGTGATCTGGCCTACTATAGTGCATTGGCTTTCCTCGTAAGCGAGGGGATTGACCAGATAGCTTTCCATGCCCTCAAAAAAGAAGACCTCAAAGATCGCATCCTCTGGTCGTCAGCCGTCGCAACGTTGTTCGACGGGGCCCTCATACTGTATGGGCTCAATGAACTCACCTGGCCCAATTATATCTCTCATTACGCTGGAAAAATGCTGGCCACTTTCGTGATCTGGCTGGTTCTCTGGCATCTGCACAACAAGCGTAACTCTCTAGCCCCGGCTGAATGAACATGAACGCTGCTGCAACAATCGCTTCTGCTACGCCGCTTCGCATGATCTGGGTTACGTTCCAGCGTGCAGGCTTCCATTGTTGGCCTGATGCTCCCAAGAAGCGAGAATACCTTTCCGCTAAACATCGCCACCTGTTCAAATTTCGTGTTTGGATACAGGTGTGGCACGGTGATCGCGAGGTTGAGTTCCATACGTTCCTCGAATGGCTGGAAGGTCTGTATCGCGACAACATACTCCAGTTGGATGGAAAGAGCTGCGAGACAATCAGCGACGAGCTGTACGGAAACATTGCTTCCAACTACCCCGGCCGTGATGTATGGATCGAGGTAAGCGAAGACGGTGAATGCGGTAGCTTCTCGCAGTACGCGGCTAGCGAGCAACGCAAGTGACCATCTGGGTTTTGCCCATCGAGGGTCATGAGCAGCGCTACACGGAACAGTGGCTGCACCATCTCCCCGTGCAGCTGGCGCAGGCAGCTGCGGCTCGCGGCATGCAAGTGAGGGTGATCCAGATCGAGGGCGAGACACCCCCGCCGGTGCCCCTGGCGGGCGCCTTCCTCGATTTCGCCGGCACCAACATCTTCAAGAGCACGCAAATCGCCGAGGTAGCTCGGCGGTTCCAGCGGGGGGAGGTGAGGCCTTGCGACACGTTCCTGATCACCGACGCATGGCATCCCGGCGTGCATCAGATCCGGTACATGAGCGCGCTGCTGCGGAAACCCGTGCGCCTGATCGGAATGCTCCACGCGGGTCATTATGATCCCAACGACTTCCTTGGCCGGATCGCGCCCCGGGACGTGGCCTGGGCAAAGGCCATGGAGCGCGCGCTGTTCGAGGCCTACGATGTCAGCGTGTTCGCGACGCAGGCCCATGCCGAGCTGTTCCGCGCAGGGGTGAGCGTGGCGGCGGATGATCCGCGAGTGGCCGTGTGTGGGTGGCCCATGGAGTACCTTGCGGCGGAGCTACAGCCGCACCTTGGGCAACCCAAGGAGAACATCGTGCTGTTCCCCCACCGGCTGGCCCCGGAGAAGCAGCCGGACATCTTCAAGGATCTGGCGGGGTCGTTCCCCAGCTGGCAGTTCGTGGCGTGCCAGGAGACGGCTCTCGCCAAGGGGGACTACCACGACCTGCTCGCCCGGACCCGGGTGGTGTTCTCGTGCAGCCTGCAGGAGACCCTGGGCATCGGCAGCTATGAGGGGGTACTGGCGGGGGCAGTGCCGGTGGTGCCGGATCGTCTCAGCTACCGCGAGATGTACCCCGAGGAGTTCCGGTACCCCGCGGAGTGGACTGCTAGCTGGGAGGCATACCTTCGGCATAAGCCGGCATTGGTGGCGCACCTCTCGGCGGTGCTGGATCGCGTGGTCAGTGGTGGGTACAGCCTCACAGCATGCGAGCAGCAGCTTTCGCGCTTCTTCTCCGGATCGGACCTCTACGATCGCGTGCTCGCCGCGTGAGATCGGGACGGATGCGGACATACGCCTTCGACGGCATGGTCGCCGACCATGCCGTCGATCCATTCGGAAGGCAGGCATGATAGGGTAGAGTAGCGAGAAGGCCGCGCTGGATCGAAGGAGCAAACTCCAGGCCCATATGAGACCCCACGGTGACAGCAGCCTCGTTTTCGGTGAGATGCCGGACGGTGCGATCGTCCACATCTCTGAGGTTGCCTCCGGGCTGGCCTGCGGATGTCGGTGTCCCGGCTGTGGCGCACCTTTGGTTGCTCGCCGGGGCGAACACCTCGATCACCACTTCGGCCACTACGGTTCGGCAGACGGCAGTGGCTGCGCGACCGGGCCCGAGACGGCCCTTCATAAATTCGCCAAGGAATGCCTCGCTCGACGTTTGGAGCTGGTCCTGCCGGGCTGGCAGGAGACAGAAGGCGCAGGTGGCAAGAGCTACCCCGGTGGAGCCCTCCGTCTCGACGAAGTGGTTTTGGAGCACCGGCTGAGCGGCATCGTTCCCGACGTGATCGCTCGCCGAGGTGGCCGCGACCTGCTGGTGGAGTTTCGCGTCACACACCCCTGCGATGCGACCAAAATCGCGAAACTCGTCAAACTGAACGTGGCAGCTGTTGAGATCGATCTGTCGTGGGCCCCGCGAAATGTGAGCCGTAGTGGGTTGGAGGAAGCTATCCTCACGGAGGCACCGCGGCGCTGGCTACACAACCCCAAGCTGCTGCCATCCAAGGCGCTCAGGCAAGCGAGCGTGGATCTGCCCAGGCCGTCTGCCACGGTAAATGCCGTGTCGTTGGCTCGAACATACCGCGCAGCTCACGCGGAGGCGCGAACAAGCCGATCAATCACGACGGCGGCTGGTCACCTCGCCACCGATTTCCCGCAGGCGGTCGGCATGGCCGTTCCGGGCAGTGGCTGCTTTACGGTCTCGCCTTCCGATTGGCAGGCCGCGATCCTGGAACAAATGATCGACCGAGCGCTCGCGGGGGGACGACCTGTGATCACCCCGGCAGTTGCTCTCCGGCAGCTGAAACAGAAAGGTTGGCTTCGGTCGCGCTTTGCACGGCTCACGACGGCTGACGCCCAGGCTTTGAAGCAGCTCGATCCCTCCTTCGCTCCGCCGGCGGAGGCCGTCTCGGCCTGGATGAGGGCTGCGGCACATGCCGGCATCCTGGTCCCCGCGGGCGGTGCCGAGCGATGGACCCTTTGGCCTGACGTCATGTCGAGGGTCCGCGACGAACGCCGCAACCGCTCCGCTATGGGTACTTGATGGCGCGCGTAGCCCGCGCCGGGGAGCTGCTGCCGCTGGCAGCATCACCGCCGTTGATGTTCCACGACCGCGGGATGGATAACCACTCGCGCAGCTTCGTGTACCGGCGCTTTGCAGCGCCCCCGCGCACGGCCATGCCGATCGCTTTGCGCTGTCCTATCAGCACCACCAGGCGCTTGCCGCGCGTCACGCCCGTGTAGAGCAGGTTGCGCGCCAGCATGGTCCAGTGCTGCGTGGCGATCGGGATCACCACCGCTGGGTACTCCGACCCCTGGCTCTTGTGGATCGTCGTTGCGTAGGCGGGCACCAGCGTGTCGAGTTCCCCATAGGGATACACCACCTCCCGGCCGTCGAATTCCACCACGAGCGCACCTTCATCGTCGTCGATGCGCAGCACGGCGCCGAGGTCGCCGTTGAACACCTCGCGGTCGTAGTCGTTCTGCGTCTCCATCACCCGATCGCCGGGGGCGAACTTCCAACCAAACCGCTCCACCATGGCAGGCGGATTGGGGTTCAGGACCGCCTGGAGTTCGTGGTTGAGGTTGCGGGCGCCAAGCACGCCCCGGTTCATCGGCGTGAGCACCTGGACATCCCGAACGGGATCAAAGCCGAACCGCTTGGGTATGCGCCGTGTCACCACCTCGATGAGCTTGGCCACCCCTTCCTCAGGCTCGGCAATCTCGATGAGGTAGAAATCCGTCTGCTCGCCGGTCCCGACCGGGTGGGGCATCTTCCCAGCGTTGATCCGATGGGCATTCACCACGATCCGGCTCTCGGCGGCCTGCCGAAACACCTCGGTGAGACGTGCCACCGGAATACGCTCGGACGCGATCACATCGGCCAGCACCTGCCCTGGGCCTACCGATGGCAGCTGATCGACATCGCCCACCAACAGCAGCCCTGATCGTTCCGGAACGGCTTTGAGCAGCGCGTTCATCAGCGGCACGTCAACCATCGACGTTTCATCGATCACCAGCAGGTCGCAATCCAGAGGGTTTTCCTCGTTGCGAGAGAAGCCACCGTGCTTGGGGTCGATCTCCAGCAGCCGGTGGATGGTCTTGGCCTCCAGCTGGGTCTGCTCGGTCATCCGCTTAGCTGCGCGGCCAGTGGGGGCGGCGAGGAGCACGCGAACTCCCTTGGCGATGAGAATGCGCAGCACGGTGTCGAGCGTGCTCGTCTTACCCACACCCGGTCCACCGGTGATCACCGAGAGCTTGGAGGCGAGCATGACGCGAACCGCCTCGACCTGGGAGGGAGAGAGCACCTTGCCGGTCTTCTGCTCTACCCATGGCCGAGCCTTCTCCATGTCGATCTGGGGCCATGGTGCCGAGCCCGCGGCCCTCGCGATCAAGCGCTCGGCGATGCTGCGCTCCGCCGCGTGCAGGCCCTTCAGGAACACACAGGGTTCGTCGCCGATCGTGTCGGCGATCACCTCTTCCCCGCGTCGCAACTCTTCGGCGATGGCCAAGCGGATCAGCTGGGGTTCGACCTCCAACAGTTTCTGCGCCAGCACCGTGAGGCGTTCAGCCGGTAACGCGCAATGCCCCTCATCCATGGCCGTCTGAAGGGCGAAGGAGACACCAGCTCGCAGCCGGGGAGGAGCATCCCGCTGCATGCCAAGCCTCATGGCGATCGCGTCGGCGGTGCGGAAGCCGATGCCGCGTATGTCGCGGGCGAGCCGGTAGGGATCCTCGGTCATCACCTGAATGGCTTGATGGCCATAGGTCTTGAAGATACGCACGGCCCTGGCCGTGCCGACACCGTGGGCGTGCAGGAAGATCATAATCTCCCGCACGGCCTTCTGCTCGGCCCAACCCGCCACGATCTTCGCGGCTCTCCAAGGGCCGATGCCGGTGACCTCCTTGAGCCGATCAGGTTCGGCCTCAATGATCTCGAAGGTGTTCTCGCCGAAGACGGCCACGATGCGCTTGGCCATGGCAGGGCCGATCCCTCGCATGTGGCCGGAGGCGAGGTACTTCTCGATGCCAGCGGCTCCCGTGGGGGGCGTGGCCTTCAGCGTTTCAGCCTTGAACTGCAAGCCGTGAGTGCGATCGGAGATCCAGACGCCGGTGGCGGTGATCCACTCCCCAGCGCCGATGGCAGGGGCGTGGCCAATCACCGGTACGAGGTCGCGCTTGCCCCGGGCCTGCACCTTCAGCACGCAGAAGCCGGTCTCGGGCGAGTGGAAGGTGACACGCTCGACCGTGCCCGCGAGAGCCTCGACAGGGTTGGCTCTGTCGACCTGCCTCGGTGGGCCCATTACGCTCACGCTTCCTCTCAGGGTCTCGACCCATTGCCGCTGCCATAGCTTGGCAGGGCGATTGTCGCCGAACCAGGGCAGGGCCCAGTTCATGAACGAGAATATGGTTCTTGGTTCGTTCTTTCGCCAGAACTGCGGAGCAATCCGGCCGACAGCCGATCATCCGCTCAAATGCCGGTGCTCCGCTCACGGCTGGGTTGGGCAGGAAGCTTACGCGGTGGCTGTTCTGATGCACCCATCACGCTGCTGCCACCGAATTGCGACCGCATAGATCTGTCGGAAGGCAATCGCAGGCGGGTAACGCTAAATATTTCTTTCAGGGTCGCTTTGTCGCCCGAGGCACATTCTTGGGGACCTGCCAATCGAAGTCAGTCGCACCGTGGAACGTCATAACGAACATCTCCAGCGCGTGATTGATTTCTTTCACTCTCTGTTCTGTCTGAGCCTCTCGATCGAACATAACATAAGCAGCCAACAAAATACCGACATCCCACACCGCGCACATGCTAATTCGAAGTGGCTCGGCGGTCACCCAGTCGATCACCTCATGCGTTTTGTCGCCCTGCACCGCATAAACGAACCGGTCATGACTGCGCATGCCTAGCTTCCGCATGGCATCCACCTCGCCCAATAGCTTAATAGTCGTATCCATGTCGAAACCTCCCATCTGAGCAGATAGCAGCTAGATTGGTAAGGAAACGATATCAGTAAGCCTTGCCACTCAGTTGACGACCGGGGTCTGGGGATGGCAGTGACCCGGAGCAAAAATGCAAGCCGGGCCATTCAATTTTTTGTCTCCAAGTTGGGTTACGGTCGCGCTTAGAAGATCGGCTTACAGATTTGAAACCACAGCATTTTGCTGAAGGGGGTGACTACCAAGCATTGCGGCCATTGCTGTTGCTTTTTCTTCCCTCGCCCTCGCCCAACGCCTACTGGCCGCCTCACTCATATTCTTTCTTGTTTCGGCGCTTTTTGGAGTGCCCGAGAGGGAAGCGCTGATGGCCTGCTTGGTGGCGTCTGACTGCTTGGTACCGGTTCGCGCATCCCTGATTTTGTCCTTGCTTTCTTGGCTGTGAGTGTCGCCGCTTTGCATGTGGCACACGCGCTTGCTCATCTCCTTTGTTTTGATTTCCATTGTATGGATGCTGCAGATGCCGTCCATGAAAGCATTTTTATTTTTCCAGCTTAGTACGTAACCATCATCGCTAAGCATAAAGGCCATGACATCTCCGAACAACATTTTCTGCTTGAGTGTGTTGTAAAAATAGCGTTTCCGCTTCCACAAGACGAGATATTCATCCCATGAAATATCAAAAACTCGACCCTCGCTTTCCTGATATGCCTTGCTGCTTTCGTAGCGACCTCGAAGAAATTTTTCCAACTCCTGATCGCGTTCAGATTTGAATTGTGTCATTTGGCTCTCCTTATCAGGCAATATACTCTTTTAAACGGCCAGCACGCCAAGTTGCGATATTTTCTTTTCCATCGAGGATCTGATGGCGTTGTCACAGTAGGCTGCGGCGAGCGTTGCAATAATAGGTTGGTTGTATGTATATTTAGAGGAGGTAACATTTGCACTAGATGGAAGTAATAGATTGGATCCATCTTCTACGAAGTAGAAGATAGACACAACCCACTACCACCCAAACTAGCACAAATATCACCGTCCTTGCCTGCGAGTTCTCGCGACGTGTGTGCTCGCGCTGCTCGCAACCCACTCGCGGGAACTTCGCCGGTTAGGCGCTGTCGCACCTCGTCTTGTCAGACGAGGGCTGCTCGCGGCGCCACTTCGCTGCCGCTACGTGGAGAGCGCCACTCGCGGACTTCCAGTCTACCCATCTGGTTTTGGGTCGTAATGGTTTTGGGAGAGGATGCCGCGGGCGAGCGGGCACCGCGGCCACACCAAAAAGCCCGAAATAGCGAAAAATTAGAGCGCAAAATCAACTACTTAAGAATTGGATCCTGACTGGACAGTGTCCTTGTGCGTTCTGGTGCATTTTGCGATCAATCACGGATGGAGCGGCGTCCTATATCATTACGCGCCAATCTCAGGTTGAACAGCAGGACAACGGCAGTAATGTTCTGGACATGAGAACTGGTCGTGCTCAAGCAAAGGACACACACATGTCGGTGCTCAAGACCCTCAAGCTCAGTGCTGCTGCTCCCGCCGTGTCGGCCAACGATCCCTTCGCGCGGGCGCGGGAGAAGCTGCTGGGACAGCTCGCCGAGCAGAAGGAGATGGTGACGGCCACCCTCGAAGGCCGGGCGTACCAGCCCCCCAAGACCCTCGGCATGCGCAAGGACGCCCAGGGCCAGCGCGTGCGTATGGAGGTCAACCGGCGTGTGCGGCGCGGTTGGTTCCAAGACGAGGCCGGTACCACGCACTTCATCCTCCGTGTGGGCGGCAAGCCCATGGCGCTGCAGCCCGGGAAGGCCGCCATCGGCATCGGCACGCTCGACAAGCTGCCGGCGATCATCGACGCCCTGATCAACGCGGTGAGGGCAGGGGAGCTGGACGCCCAGATCAAGGAGGCGGCGGTGGCTCGGGGTCTCATGATGGCGGAGCGGCGCAAGAAGAAGGCGGCGTGACCCCGTTGCGGTGACGGCGCGAACGCACATGACCGGCAGCGCCGTCACCCCGAGATGCGGTTATCCCGGCGTGGCGCAGTGTCGTCAAAACCGCCGATCCCACAGAAAAAACGAATGATCCCACAATAGCTTAGGCACGCGCCGGTTCACCCAGCACAGCAAGTGCGCGAAATCTAGCTCTGGTTGCAGATAGCCTCAGGGTCGCCAGTTCCCCTTCTGCCCCGACAAGGGGAGGGTAGTTAGCTCTGACGCGCCAGGAGCGTCGGACAGCGCGTTCGAGGGTCCGCCAGCGTGCAAGGGCGCTGCTGCGGTGGTCCAACGGTTCTGGGGCTTCCTGAGCCTAGCACGACACCTTCAGCTCTCGAGGAGCAGCTCTGCTGATTTTGGTCATCGCCGTGATGCTGCTTAGCCACGACGCAGGTGCCGTTACAGCACCGGTCAGGGACCGGCGCAGCTTATCGCCAAGATCGTGGTCGGGCTCGGGATCAGTGTGGCGGCGTCGCAGCTCGGCGTCGCTGGCAGCGAATAGCTGTTCCCAACACCGGTCCTGCTACTCGGTGCTGACATCAAGCTCGCCGAGAGCCTATCGCGGGTGGCCAGCCTAACGATGATGCTGGTTGCGTTCACCCGCGACAGCCGGGCTCAGAGCATCTAAGTGCTCGGCCGCAATCGGTCGTTCCTGCCGACCATGGCCGCCGGCTCAATCGTCGGCGCGTTCCTCCACGGGCAGCTGCTTGGGCTGACGCCCTCCGGCCGTTCTGCTGCCCGCGCTGCCAGATATTTTTGACCGTGTCAGCGGTAAAGGTGCGGCGGCACGCCTAACCGCGACGGCTCATGTTGCCGCCGTTCATACCCTCACAGCAGCAGCCGCCCTTTTTGCCCTTGCCGGCATGGTTCATCGCCATGCCACCCTTGCCGCACATCATCGCACCTTTGCCCTTGCCGCCGCCACAACAGCTCATGGCGAGGGCGGGGGCAGCACTGAGCATCAGCAGGGCAGCGGTCGTCACAACAAGCGTCTTCATGGCGTCCTCCTGGAACAGGCTCTGATAACAGGCCCGACTGACTAGCGCGTCACAAAGCCGATATCAATCGTAACGGCCATCATACAAATTATATCGCGCCACCAGTTAGCGACAATTCGAGATAAAGTTCGCCCTAATGCCTCGCGCCGGTCAACGCTGATACGGTAGGAGCGTTGTACAGCGCCCTCAAAGGCCCGCTGACAGCTGGGCTGCTGCTGCGTCTGCCCTTCGGTCCTAAAACATCCCGAACCCAACGTTGCGCCCCGCTAGTTGATTACGATTTACTATTTAACACCGAAATCATTTTTTGGAAATCGACCCAAAATCGTTCCGACCGGTCTGCTGCCATTTGTAATGACATAGACGCCGGGTTTGGCTGAGCTGATGGATATAACACTGCGCTTGTCGCAAACATCATCCCACCCCTCAACGATGAGCTTTGGAGAAATTACGCCTACCACCACCTGATTGATGTCGCGAATGGCAAATCCACCGCGATCTACGGTAATTTCACCAAGGACCGCTCCATAATTCTTTTTTGGATTGTTGAAGTTGTCCGAACGGACTATAGCGGTTTCATAATTTGATTTACGAACTATGTCTAGTTGTACATTTCCAAATAGAATGTCAGCGACTTCGCAGGAGCTAGCATGAGCCCGCCCGATCAAAGCAAGCGTAAAGATCAGAAGTGCAGCAGATTTTCTCATTCTAATTCCCTTGATAGTTACTCGCACAGGAATTTCTAAGCATTAAAATGCAAAAACTCTATCAACTGCTGCGATACCGCATGCAATCCTGATACATACCTTCGGGAGTAAACGGCTTCATGGCTCCTACTTTAGCAGACGCAAAGAATTTGGGTATTTTCTGACTAAGATCTTCTGATCTTATATATTTCACAGTAGCGCTATTTCTCCCAAACATAAAGACTATATCTCTGGCGGCAACCACGCTGTCGAATTGCTGGATGTTTGCAGGCGTGCGATCGAAGAACATTTCTGTCTTTATGAGTTCTCCGTGCATGGAAAAGGCCCGCTTACCATCTATAAGAAATCGTCCCTTTACTTTCTGAAAATCCGTACCAAAATCGTTTGTGAGTTCGCGAATTTTGCGCATCTCAAAACTGACATGCACGAAATTTTCTGGGTCTTTAGGGCACGTATAAAGCTCGACGTTTGGCATATCACCGGTCGGCGTGACTGCAAACCGCCTGTAGATACGCTTATCCGGATACCGATCCGCTTCTCGATGAAACCAAACGGAGTGTGTTAGCATGGCTTGTTGGGCAGTGGCGTCGCCATGAGAAAATGATAGCATCGATAAAGCGATTGCAAGACATTTGTAACGCATAAAAACGCCCCGGTCAGAACATTGGCATTGAAGGATATTGTAATATCTTTACAGATGTAATAGCTATATGGGCATCATGATTAATAAAATCAGTGTAAAGTTTTTGTAAATATGTCATTCTATATCACGAGATGAATATGTACCGATTGAAACGTGCAAATACCGCTTTTTAAACCATCATCATGGGCGACGTTATTAATATTATAGTCCCATATTCACGATCATTGAAGAGAAGGTAATCATGATGATAAGAAAAGCTTTGAATGTAATTTTCGTATTAGTGGGCTTTTCGAGCCCGGCGCTTGCCATTCCAAGCGGGTACGGCACCATCACGGGGCATCTCGCTTACGGCGGTGAACACATACCAGAAAATCTAACGGTTTGCGCACGCGACACGACCAATGAGACAAGGACATATTGCACGACACGCCATATTAAGGGCCCAAAAGGTAAGGTTCGCTGCCTAATTCCTGTTCCTCAAGGGTCATATTATGTCTATGCTTATGAACCCGATTGCCTTGGCTGGCGTATGTACTACACTGACGCAGTGGCCTGCGGACTGCACGTGAAATGCCCCTCGCACAGGTGGATCGCTGTGATCGTCCGGGCCGGTGCTAATGCACTTGCACTGCCGCACGATGACTGGTCACCTCCGGATAAGAAGAACGCCTGCGACGTCGATTTTCAGCGTTAATATTTGCGTTGCTGCCGGAGGAGGAGGCGAACTCGCAGGCATTGGCCCCCCAGTAATCGTTGGCGATGGTGTCGCTGTCCTTGGCGAGCCAGGCCAGCCAGGGCATCCTTCAGCTGCTGCGCTGATCCTCGCGTGTGTCAGCAGCGGAGCCTTCCCGGGCTTCGCTGCTGCCATGAGCGATGGCGCACCGAGATATCGAGGGCACCCTCAGCAAGCAGCATCCCAAGGGCCGGTTCGCCCCTCTGCCCCGCTGAGGGAAGGGCAGGCAGCGCTGACGCGTTAGGAGCGTCATACAGCGCGTTCGAGGGGCGTCCTGCTGCTCGCATGCTCCCGCGCTGCCCCGCTGGTTCAGGGGCATCCTGAGCCCAGCACGGTAGCTTTAAGCTTGCAACGAGCAGCTCCGCTAATGCGGGTCCCTCAACATCCAGAGACAGGTCCGAACCCAGCTCACCCAATTCCGCAGCGATCCCCGCGCTTATCTCGACGTCTCCGAACGACAAGCTCAACAGCAGAATTCGTCGTCCTAGTTCTTTGGGAAACCTTTCGGCACTTTGAGCGTAGCGTTGGCTTCAGACATCCCGCCAGAGGACCGAGTGTGATGGAACCGATGAAGCCCATGGAACCCATGAAGCCGATGGAGCCGATGAAGGGCTCGGAGCCCTGGTGGCCACAGGAACTCGGCCAGCCCTCGACCAGCGGTGGCCAGAACGGCATGCGCTACGCGTTCTTCCCCGATAAGCATCGGCTCCTCGTCGAGACCGACGGCAAGCTGGCTACCTACGATAGCGGAGACCACCGCATCAGCGGCGTCTCTCAGTCGAACGGCCGGGCGCCGAGCTTCACCACTCAGGATGGCGACGTGAATGTGAACGACCTCAAGGTCGTGGATTGAGGGAGGCTCCGGCACGAGGCAATCCCGTGCCGGCGCTGGCCACGGCGCTGGAAGGCCCTGTTGGGACGGACGACGATGCCTTGACGGGCCGAAACTGGCACCTGTCACTCGGCTACGGTATTGTGATGATATGCAGTGAGGAAGCGACGGCGGACACAACTACCAAACGCTAACTGAGGCGTGTCCCTGTCGCGGTAAGGTGGCCATGACATTAGCCGAACCCGTTAGATCAAAGCTCCGAAATGCGCGTGAAGCCCTGGAAGAAGAGGGTGCGCTTCTTTCGCAGATGAAGCTAGCAGAATGCTACACCCTCTTTCGGGAAAGGTTTGGACCAGAAAAGCTACAAGAACTCGACGGTCCTAATCTTCTGGAGACTATGCACCTCCATGGAAGCCGCGATAGTCTTGTGTACTGGCTGGAGTTTAAAGACGACGAAGATTTGCCAGGAGTATTTGGTAGCATTGCTGGCGGTAGTGCATTAAAATTTGGGATCTACAGGCGCAAGGAAACGGGCGTCTGGATGACAGGTCACGCTGCTAAGCAAATCGAGCTGTCGACTGAGGATGCTATAGGCATCGCGAGACGGCATCGCGACCAACTAGTAGCGGCATCGGCCCTCCTGGATAGCTTTTCCGAGGGCGGCTCTGACGAAGACTACGCCGGCTTGCAGAAGAGAATGGAGGAGGTCGCGCCTGATGTTCAGGACAGCGCTTGGGGGCACAAGTACCTAAGTCTGCTGCATCATACGAAACTAGACGATTATCATTCAGACGAATTCCATGATTTTCACCTTGTAAAAACTCTTCAGATACCGCCAAGTGGCAGAGGCAAATATATACCCGCCGGACGCTTCGTCAGCATGGCCGCTGAGTTGGGAGTGCCTCTTAGCCATCTCGGGACCATCTTGAACCGAGCTAACGGAAAGCCTCGGCGCGTATGGCGTGTCGGCACGCGCGTGACGTCAAACGGTCAGGCTGATGTGAGCATCTGGGAGCTGATGAGGCATGCGGGCAACGTTGCCATAGGTTGGGAGGATCTCGGCGACTTGAGTTGGGTAGAAAAGAAACGCGAGAGCAAGGATGAGCTTAAGCGGAGGATGAGTGCTTTGACGTATTACGCAGCCTCTCCTCAGGTTGCTTCGCGCAAAGCTGGAGAGGTGTTCAGCTTTCTAGTCGGCATGGACGAGGGCGACATCGTGCTGGCTGCGGACGGCTCACGTGTACTCGGTATTGGTAAGGTAAGCGGGCCCTACAGCTACGATCCTCACGGGTTGGGGGCCGCCCCTCACCGCAGAGCAGTTGAATGGCTGGACGCTGCTGAGTGGAGCCTGCCACACTCTAACGAAGGATTACGGACCACTTTTTACCCCATCCGAGATCCTGAGAACCGCGTCGCGATTGAAGGACGATTGCTCAATCCTGCGCCCGAGCCCTCGCCAGTTGTCGTTCCTGCGACCGCGCGGACCAGATCGAAGGTGCGGCTGGACGGAGTGCCCGGGCGCCTTCAGGGTATTTTGGACCGGAAGGGGCAGGCGATACTCTACGGGCCGCCGGGAACGGGAAAGACGTACTGGGCACGCAAGGCAGCCAGAGACCTAGCTGCGCTCGCGGCCTTCGGTGCACACTACGATGCTATCAATGAGACTGAGCAGGCCGAAATAGAAGGAAATGGCGGCCCAGCCCTGGTAAGATCATGCACGTTTCATCCAAGCTATGGCTATGAGGATTTTCTAGAGGGGTTCCGGCCAACGTCCGGATCATCGGGACAGCTCTCGTTTGAGCGGCGAGATGGAATGTTCAAGCGCCTTTGTAGGGAGGCTGCCGAACATCCTGACCGCGAATTCTATCTACTTGTGGACGAAATCAACCGCGGAGACATACCGAGGATTTTCGGAGAGCTCATTACGTTGCTTGAGATGGATAAACGTGGCCACTCGCTTAATCTGCCCGTATCGGGGGAGGTGTTCTCAGTTCCTGCCAATGTAAGAATTATTGGCACGATGAACACAGCGGACCGGTCGATCGCCCTTCTCGATACAGCGCTTCGACGGCGCTTCGGCTTCGTTGAACTCCTTCCAGACACTCAGATCCTGGCCGATGCCGTGACCGGTGGGGTGCCGCTTGGCCCTTGGCTTAGAAACCTAAATGCGCGCATCCGAGAGCATGTCGGACGCGATGCGCGCAATCTTCAGGTCGGCCATGCCTACCTCATGGATCGGGGACAGCCGGTCTCCGATCCAGTACGGCTCGCTCGCATCATCGCAGAAGACATCATACCTCTGCTAGAGGAGTACTGCTACGAGGATTACGAAGCGCTTGAACGCATACTCGGTAAAGGCTTGATTGACAGCGCGAACCAGAAAGTTCGATCCGAGCTTTTCTTGGCTGGTCGTGTCGAAGATCTGCTCGCTGCTCTAGTAGCGCAATTCCCGGACATCGTGACGACGCTCGGTGCTGTCGCTCATGCCGAGGATGCCCCCGAAATCGATCCCGACGACGAACAGGATGACGCCCCCTGACGGCCTTCGTGGAACTGCGCGTACCGGAGTGGTCCGAGCGGGGACCCGGCATTCCGGAACTCTCCGGACGGTGTATTTCAGATCGCCTGCGCGCGACCTGTGATGCGCTCGCGAGCAGTGGTAGGTTGGAGATCCTCGAGCTTTCGCGAGGGCTACTTGTTCGCACGAGTTCGTGGGTTGGCCGCCTCGAACTGGATGATCTCATCATAACGGTCGAACCGAAGCTACAACGGGCGCCTCTTGCTACCTTGTTGCAGTATGCCTATGGCCTGCGCGACCTCCAGCTCCACGAGAAAACGACACACGCTGCAATTCTTGGTGGTATTCGTGAATTGCTTATTAGCCAGCTGGTTAACGAAGCAGAAGAACTGTTCGCGCGAGGCTTGTACCGGGACTACATCCGGAGCCCCGAGAACCTCGCCAGCCCAAAGGGCCGCCTCGATTTCGCGGCACTCGCAAACGTGATAGGTCGCGCACATGCGGTGTTGCCCTGTGTTCATCATCCCCGGTCAGAGGCGAACCCGATCAACGTGATACTGCTGGGCGCCATCGATTTAGGACGCAAGCTCTCAATTGATCCCAAGCTCCGCCACCGCGCCGGACGCCTGGCGCGATCGTTGGAAGTAGTCACACCTCGGATCGCACTCACGTTATCCGCGTTAGATGCCACTGAGGCAATCATGGATCGGCGCCATCGCGCTTACCATCCATGCTTGCGGATTGCTCGTCTACTGCTGGAAGGCGCAGGGACCTCATTAGAGACGGGCGATGCACTCGTCCCATTGCCCGGCTTTCTTTTTGATATGAACCGCTTTTTCCAGACACTCCTCTCTCGGTTCCTATCCGAGAATTTGCCAGCTCTGCACATAGAAAACGAGCGCGTTTTGAAGGGGATGTTCGCCTGGGAAACAAACATGAACCCACTTCGGCGCAGAGCTCCTGCGCCGCGGCCCGATTTCTTAGTCAAAGACGGAAATAATGTGGTTGCAGTCCTCGACGCCAAATATAGAGATCTTTGGGAAACGCGATTGCCGCGGGAGATGCTCTACCAGCTTGCTTTGTACGCGTTGAGCTGCAAGGGAGTATCGCGAGAGGCAGTTATTTTATATCCCGCGCTTGACACGCTTGCGCGCGAGCAAGCTGTAGCACTACTTGATCCGCATGGCGACAACAAATTAGCACGAGTTATTCTTCGGCCCGTGAACCTAAACCTTCTTGCGAATTTGGTTGACACGAAACCAAATTCTGCTAACTTGCAGCATCGTGAAGAACTCGCCAAGAGACTTGCTCTTGGTACTCCGGGAGTAGCTATTTGATACGCGAACTTGGTGAAGGAAGGTGGATGAGAGGTCAAAGATGCCGACCGGCGCACGATAGCGCCCTGGAGGAGTGTTAGGTCCGCCCCAGCTGCGGCCCGCACCTGATGCCTGCCCGACAGCTCCATCGCGTTAAGGCCCGACCCGGCCGGTACGTCGGCTGCCGCCGGGGCCGGGCTTGGCGCCGATCCGCCGGTTGATCAACCTCACGAATGCCGACATGAACGAGGAGGCGGCGAACTCGCAGGCGCTGGCCACCCGACAGTCTCTCACCGTGTCCTCGCTGTCGCTGGCGAGCCAGGCCAGCCAGGGCATCCTTCAGCTGCTGCGCTGATCGAATGTGTGCGGCAGCAGCGAAGCCTTGTGGGGCTTCGCTGCTGCCGTGAGCATGGGGCGCACGGAGATGTCGAGAGCCCGCAGTGAGCGGCCTCCCAGGAGGCAGTTCGCCCCTATGCCTGCTTGGGGCGAAGCAGCCCGCGCCGAAGCGCAGAGAGCACCATGCAGCGCGTTCGAGGAGCGTCCTGGTGCTCACGATGCTGTCGAGCCGCTCCGTCGGTCCTAGGGCATCATGAGCCCAGCACGACAGCTTCAGTCTCAAAGGGTATATCGCTGCAGATTTGGCGCGATGCATTATACAACGCTGCTACGAACCACATTTTATAGAGAAAGGGCGCTTCATCTCGATTGACATGGATAAGCTTTTGTGCATTGTAAAACACGGGTGTCGGCTGTGGAAACAAGGCAGCTTCGCCGCCGCGGTTGAAGCAGCTGGCACCTTCTTAGCAAGTAGATTTATAGATTGAGAAATCGAACTCGGAATACAGGGTGCGTTACGAGGGCCTTGTCTTCGAAGTTTTCAACATTTAATTTTTCTTTTAGATATTTTAGTGCGGATGCGCGAGATCCTGACTTAATTTTTCGATAACTAGATCCGACTATATTGGATAGCAAATCTGAGTAGTTCAGCATCTCGCTACCACCAGGGTAGTGGTAATCGGTACGACGAACCCTGATTTCGTTATTTCCGAGAGCCTCCATCACAATTGAATTACGTATTGTTGTAAATTTTTTGAAATGGAGAGAGACGATCTCATCACGCTTGCTGTTGAATTGCGATATAAGCCGGTTATGGCATTGAAGGGTTATTGCGTCTCTGGCATCAGGTTCATCAGGCCAACTTTTTATTGTTACAATGCAGCAAGCGAAACGCATTTCCTGCTGATTGGTAATATAATCAATCAGCCCTTCCACATAAGGTAATTTGTACTTGTCTGTTGAATTTGCTACCAGTTCCCGTGTGTAATGCCGATGTAGTCGAAGTTCTTGAAGATTTCTAGCATGCCGCGCAAATTCTCTGGTTTGTAACATTCCTATAACAAAAAAGCCGCTATTCACGTTTCCACTTTGACTTACATAACAATCTGAAATTTTTACGACAGTATCGGCGGTCTGCGAGTGCAATTTTGACGTGGCAAGTAAGTATGATGCGAAACAAATAATATCTCTTCGGCTAGCCTTGGCAGTCATCGAACTCAGGCTCCATGGTGGTTTCGTCATGTATCGACATCAAGAACTCGGACAGGCACAGGCCCTTAACATTTCTTAGATCAGTCGAACGTAAGTCGGTCTTGCTAAGCTTCGCCCTGCGCATGTGGTCCGATGGCAGCTGTGATTTTCGTAAGTCAACGTTCGCAAGCACTGCACCGTCCATAATCGATGTTCGCAAATTCGATCCAGATAGACCTGATGCGTTTGTTAGATTGGCATTTTCAAAATTGACTTCGCTTAAACGTGCTCCATTAAATTTTACACCTTCAAGATCGGCGGCTCGGAATATAGCGCCAAACAGATCTGCACGTGTAAAGTCACTATTTTTTAGCTTAGAGCCGGAGAAATTAGCTTCTTGCAATACTGACTTAGTAAAATTAAAACCAACGAAGCTTAGATTTTTGAGTACAAGTCGGCTAAATAGTGCGTTGTCAAAATTTCTTGCGGTGCAGTCGGGATAACTAGATAATGAACTGATAGTGGTTATGGCCTGTAATACATCTTGCGACGGCAGAATAACGCCATTAATTTCGGTTTTAGCGTATTTAGCATGCACTACGGCTGCTAAACGCTCGCATGCAGGCATTATGAGTGATGTATTTTCGTGCGCTAATCTGCCTAATTCGGATATCGCAGTCGTTCTATTAGTTATATTCACATCTTCCAATTGGTCAGAATATTTATTAAACGAATTCTTTGACTGATTTATTTGAAGGCTAGTCAAAATGAAAGCGGCGACACCCATGAACAATCCCACCAATGCTATTATAAATACGTATGTCATCATTCTCATCAATATTTTGAAGGTATCAGCAGGTATCACGGAAGATACGCGCAATTTATCGAGCATGTACTTAAACAAAATCAGTAAAATCAGTATTGCAAGCGCCGCCAAAGATATTGGCGTTTGGATTTTCGCTGCAATTTCAAGTACTCTATCCATCGGCGACATGTCCGTCTGTTTTGATCTATCTTAGAGCCTTAGCGACTGACGCGAGGACGGTTCTTATGCCCCTCTGTGTGGCAGCTATGTATGCACACTTTGGCACCAAGCGGAATTGGTTTCCCAAAAACAGGCGCGAGGCCTCTCGCACGCTGCTTCGGCATTATGACAACCTGTAACTGACTGCAGCGTTTCGCTTGCTTAGCGGATCAGCGGCCGGCGACGCCCTTGAAGCCCTTGGGGGGCGATCTAGCGCGCTCCTAGCGCAGCTTGAAAAAAGCTCTGTCCGATCAGCAGGGTAGGGGGCTTTCAGCTCAGATCATAATCCTTGTGTCGGGGGTTCAAATCCCTCCTCCGCTACCACCAGTTCAGCCCGCTTGGTCACCGACCTGGCGGGCTTTTTCGTGCCTGTTGATCTGTCGAAACGTGTTGCGATTGCCTGCAGCGCGAGTGCGGGCTTTTCACGGCGGATCACGGCGCGACGCGGGCTGCTCCTCGCAACACGGAATGGCGCGTCGCGAGAGAGCCGGCAGGTTCGGCACGTCCCGCGCCTCGTCCTCCGGAAACCAGCCGCGCAATTCAAGACGGGCGATCAGCGCGCGACCGTTGCCGGCATGACGACGGCCATGCCGTTCAAGCCCATCTGCCGGGCCCCCGTCTTCAGCCCAACCGCGCACCCTCATGCATCAAGTGGGCGATGGCTTGGCCGTGGGTGAGGCCCGAGGCAATTACCTCGCGGCCGCAATAGATCGTGTAGGTGCCGTCCTCGGTCCCGACGATGCGGATCTCAGGCATGGAGCGCTCCTCTGAGAAGCGGCTGCACGGACGCAACTGCGACGAGGTTACTCCAATCGGAACGACAGCGCGAGGTGGCGCACCGCCGATCGGGTGGGCGGGGAGGCCGGCCGTGTATGGGGCAGGGTGGCGCGCTGACCAGGGCCGATCTCGGCGTTGCCCATGACTTGGCCGATGGGGCGATCAGCGCTGAGGTCGCTACCGCGCTCGGCCGTATCGAGGGATTATGGGGGATGGGGTGCTCGTATGCCTTGCCGGCTTAGGAAGCAGCGCGATGAAAATGCCTCAGCGGCCCTCGGATTCGGGGCCGATCAGCCTCGATCGCCGCGAGACGGACGGAGCCACGGGAGCAGGCGGACGACCAGGGGAGACCGATATTGCCGCGTCTTTCCTCGTCGAAGTCATGGGAGAGGATGTCGCCGCCGCATTCTTCGCACGGTTCGGAACGGTTATGGCGGAGGCCTGCCGCAGGGCGGAGATTCTGGCCCACGTGCTTCGCGCGGAGGACGAGGCCGAAACCGAGCTGCCCGCGAGCCAGGTGCGGCGCGTCGGAGCCGTTCCTGATTCCGTGCCGCCGGAGGACGAGCCGCGCGTTCACGCTCTCGCGGCGACGATCGAGCGGGGGGAGGAACTCGCGCCGATCGTCGTGATGATGCGGCCGAAGGCCTGCTCCGCCCGGCCCTACGACGTGATCTCGGGGTGGGACGAGTTCAGGGCCCTGGTCGACGTTCTCGGCCGGACCACGGTGCCGGTCCGCATCGTCCCCCCGGTCCCTCCGGAAACCCTGTTCTTGTTCGACGGTGCGGATGACTGACGCTAGCGGGCAGGGCGGCGCCCTGCCGCCGGTCCCGTGAGGATGAAACGAATCGCGCCCCGGCGCGGTCGCCACCGGGCGGTGCCGGATCGACCGGCATTCCCGGCGCGCCAGCGTTGCGGCATCGTCGATTGACGGGATGCGCACCGGCTCCATAGGCTGCCCCCATGACCGCCGCCTCCCTCGTCCAGTCCGCTGCCCGACCGGCCATGCCGGTCCTGGCGGCGCTCAGCGTCGCGCATCTGCTGAACGACACGTTGCAGTCGATGATTCCGGCGATCTACCCGCTGGTGAAGGAGACCTACGGCCTCGACTTCGCGCAGATCGGCCTCATCACCCTGGCCTTTCAGGTCACGTCCTCGCTGCTGCAGCCGCTGCTCGGCTACGTGACCGACCGGAGGCCGTGGCCGCACGCGATGGTCGCCGGGATGGGAGCGACGCTGGCCGGGATCCTCGGCCTGTCCTTCGCGTCGAGCTACGCGATGGTGCTGGCCTCGGCCGCCCTCGTCGGGACGGGGTCGGCGGTGTTCCACCCGGAGGCCACCCGGATGGCCCGGCACGCCGCGGCGGGCCGGCAGGGCCTGGCGCAGGGCGTCTTCCAGATCGGCGGCCATGTCGGCTACGCGATCGGACCGCTGCTGGCCGCGGCCATCGTCGTCCCGCACGGGCAGGCGAGCCTGTCGTGGTTCTCCGGCATCGCAATCGTCGCGATGCTGCTGATGGCCTGGACCGTGTCGCTCCACCTGAACGACCGCCGCCGGCAGGCCGCAGCGGGCGGAAAGCCGGTGGAGGCGAGGGTGCCGGGATTGCCGGCGGGCCGCGTCGCCTTCGCGATGACGCTCCTGGTCCTGCTCCTGATGTCGAAGAACGCCTACCAGGCGAGCTTCACCTCCTACTACACGTTCTACCTGATCGAGCGGTTCGGGGTCGGCGTGCAGGCCTCGCAGCTCATGCTGTTCGGCTTCCTGGTCGTCGGGGCGGCCGGCGTCATCCTGGGCGGCATGCTGGGTGACCGGATCGGCCGCGACCGCGTGATCTGGATCTCGATCCTCGGCCCGCTGCCGCTCGCGCTCCTGCTGCCGCACGCGGACCTGTTCTGGACCGGCGTGCTGAGCATCGTCACCAGCTTCGTCATGGCGAGCGCCTTCTCGTCGATCCTGATCTACGCGATCGACCTCGTGCCGCACCGGGTCGGCTTGGTCGGCGGCCTGTTCTACGGCCTCTCCTTCGGGCTCGGCGGCCTCGCGGCGGGCGGGCTCGGCCTGCTGGCCGACCGGCTCGGCATCGTCGAGGTCTTCCGCCTCTGCGCCTACCTGCCGGCGATCGGCCTGCTGGCGTTCCTGCTGCCGCGGCGCGCGGGGTAGGAACCTCGTTCACCGCCGTCCGGGGGAGGGCGGCGACGCAGGGCGCGTGACCGAGGCGCCGGCGCCCGGGACCCGGTACGCATCTTGACGGCACCGGCGCGTTCCTGGACGAGCGGATGGCTAGCGCAAGCAAGCTACCTGGGACGAGACGATGCCCGAAGACGATCCTCACCCGACGCGACGTACGGTCCTCGGCGGCACCGCGGCCCTGGCCGCACTCCTCTCGGCCGGCGGCGCCTCGGCGCAGATTCCAGCGCCCGCCGCGCGGCGCTCGCGGCTGATCCTGCTCGGAACCGCCGGCGGCCCGACGCCGAAACCGAATCGCGCCGCGCCGGCCCAGGCCATCGTGGTCGACGGGCACACCTACCTCATCGATGCCGGCAACGGGACCGGCCGGCAGATGGTGCTGGCGAAGCTGAAGCTCGGCTCGCTCGACTCGGTGTTCCTCACCCACCAGCATTCGGACCACAATGCCGATTACGGCAACGTGCTGCTCCTCGCCTGGGCGACCGACCTCGCCCACCGCGTCGACACCTACGGGCCGCCCCCGCTCGCCCGGATGACGCGCCAGTTCCTCGATCTCAACGACTACGACATCAAGACCCGGATGGCCGACGAGGGACGGCCGCCCCTGGCCGACCTGATCGTGCCGCACGAGATCACCGGGCCCGGCGCCGTGATGCGCGACGAGCGCGTCACCGTGACGGCGGCTCTCGTCCAGCACCCGCCGGTCGAGCCGGCCTTCGCCTACCGCTTCGACTGCCCCGACCGCTCGATCGTGATCTCGGGCGACACCCGCTATTCGCCGAACCTGATCGCGCTGGCCAAGGGGGCCGACATCCTCGTCCACGAGGTCATGTACCTGCCCGAGCTCGAGAAGCTGATCGCCACCGAGCCGAACGCCAAGACCCTGCGCGAGCACCTGATCGCCAGCCACACCACCACCGAGGAGGTCGGGCGCGTTGCGACCGAGGCCGGCGTCAAGACGCTGGTCCTGTCGCATTTCGTGCCGGGCGGCTACCCGTTCATCAAGGACGAGGTCTGGCTCGACGCGGTGCGGCCGCACTTCAAGGGCGAGATCGTCGTCGGGCGCGATCTGATGGAGTTGTGAGGGTCTGTTCCAGCGTTCGCGCTGGGACATCCGGTACGGATACCGACGACACTCCGTGTCATCCCGGGGCTCGCCGAAGGCGAGAACCCGGGATCCATCACCGCCGACCTTTCAGAAGGACCCGGACGCGTTCCGCTTCATCCTGAAGCGTCGGCGGTTATGGATCCCGGGTTCCGCTTTCGCGGCCCCGGGATGACGAAGGCGGGTGTCCAGACTGTCGAGGCCAATCCGACAGGTTCGGACCGAGAGTGGTGCCGGCGCGGTAGTTGCGCGTCGGACGGTCCCTCACCCCAGCTCCGTCACCAAGAATTCGCGCACCGCCCCCGCCTCGATCCCCGGCGCGATGAAGCTTCTCCCGATCCCGCGGGCCAGGATGAAGGTGAGCGCCCCGTCGCGGACCTTCTTGTCCTGGCGCATGGCGTCGAGGAGCTGGTCGGCGTCGCCGCAGCCGCCCGGCACCTGCGCCAGGGTGGTCGGCAGGCCGGCGAGCGCCAGATGGTTGGCGACGCGCCCCGCATCCTGGCCCGAGCACAGGCCCAACCGGGCCGAGAAACGGAAGGCGAGGCACAGGCCGATCGCCACCGCCTCGCCGTGGACGAGTCGGGCGGACTCGTAGCCGGTCAGGCGCTCCAGGGCATGCGCGAAGGTGTGGCCGAGATTGAGCAGGGCCCGCTCGCCGTCCTCGCGCTCGTCGCGCACCACGACGCCGGCCTTGGCCCGGCAGCAGGATGCCACCGCGTCCTCGCGCGCGGGGCCGCCGGAGAAGATCTCGGCCAGGTTCGCCTCGCACCAGGCGAAGAAAGCGGGATCGTCGATCAGCCCGTACTTCGCCACCTCGGCGTAGCCGGCGCGCATCTCGCGCAGGGACAGGGTGTCGAGGGAGGCCGTGTCGGCGACGACGAGGCTCGGCTGGTGGAAGGCGCCGACGAGGTTCTTGCCGTAGGGCGAATTGATGCCGGTCTTGCCGCCGACCGAGGAATCGACCTGGGCGAGCAGCGTGGTCGGCGCCTGGACGAAGCGCACGCCCCGGCGCAGCGACGCGGCGGCGAAGCCCGCCAGGTCCCCGACGACGCCGCCGCCGAGCGCCAGCACGAGGTCGCCGCGCTCGATCCGGTGAGCGATCAGTCCGTCGCAGACCTGGGCAAAACCGGCATAGCTCTTCGAGCTCTCGCCCGGCGTCACGGTGATCAGGGCGGTGCGCAGACCGGCCTCTTCCAGCGAGGCGGTGACCGCGTCGCCGTATTCCGCCGCCACGGTCTCGTCGCTCACCACCGCGACGGCCTTCGCCTTGAGCGCGGCGACGCGGGGGCCGATCCCGGCGAGGAGCCCACGGCCGATCAGGATGTCGTAAGCCCGGCCCCCGTCGAGGGGCACGTGAACGGTCTGCGTCTGCACTGTCGTCCTCGAAGTCGCCCAGGATCTGCTCGATCCGGCCCGTTACTGCGCGGCGAGGCCGTGGCCGACGAAGGCGGGCGTGCCGGGCTCGGGGCCGCTTTCTCCGCCGTCATCCGTCGGATCGGTCCCCGGATCCTCCGGGAGGCGTCCCGCCGGCAGGTCCCCCGCCAGATCGCCGGCCATGTAGGTGTCCAGCGCCTCCAGCACGTCCTGCACCACCCGGTCGTGCGAGACGTCGCGGGAGACCACCACCACGTCGGCCCCGCCATAGATGGGATGGCGCAGGTCCATCAGCCGGCGCATCGTGCCCTCGGGGTCCTCGTTCTGGAGCAGCGGCCGGCCGGGGCGCTTGCGCACCCGGCGCATCAGCACCTCGAGATCGGCCTTGAGCCAGACCGAGACCCCGGCCTCGCCGATGCGCTGGCGCGTCTCCTGGCGCATGAAGGCGCCGCCGCCGGTGGCGAGCACCATCGGACCCTCGCGCAGGAGGCGGGCGATCACCCGCTCCTCGCCATCGCGAAAGCTCGGCTCGCCGTAGATGGCGAAGATGTCCGGGATGGTCAGGCCGGCCGCCGCCTCGATCTCGTGGTCGGCGTCCTTGAAGATCAGGCCGAGGCGCCCCGCCAGGCGCTTGCCGACGGTGCTCTTGCCCGCGCCCATGAGCCCGACCAGCACGATCGAGCGCAGGCCGAGACCCCGGCGCACGCGCGACTCGATCGACTGTTCATGAGGGGGACGCTGGTTCATGCGGCGTTCTTTAGCCTGTTTTTCGCGCAGGGCGAAACGGCGGATATCGGGGAAAAGCCGCGGTTCCGCGGCGGCACCCCCAGGTGGTCTTGGGCACCTGCGCAACAGCCGCCGGCTTTCGGCAGGGCAGGGCGCCGGTGAGCCTTGCCTCACGGGGCGCTGCGTGGTCGAACCGACGGCCAAGGTGGCCCGGGACGACCCCGTCCCGCGCCGCTCGTTGTCACGCGTAGTCCGGGGCCTCGCCGACGTGCCGACCCTCTTCCGTTTCCTGGCCGTGGTGGCGATCCTGGCCGGGCTTGCCTTCGCGGCGATGTTCGCCCTCGCCACCTTCGTCGAGCCGACCCCGCGCGAGATCTCCGTCACCATCCCGAACGCGAAGCTGCAGCCGAAATGAGCGAGTTGGCCCCGCAGGGCCTGATGCACGCCTATCTCGACATGCTGGCGGCCGAGCGGGGGGCCGCCGCCAACACGCTGGCGGCCTACCGGCGCGACCTCGACGACTACCTCGCCCACCTCGCCGGGAAGCGGCTCCATCCCGGCGCCGTCGAGCCCGCCGGCATCCGGGCCTATCTCGCCGAACTGGAGGCGCGCGGTCTCAAGAGCACCTCGGCGGCGCGCCGGCTCTCCTGCGTGCGCGGTTTCCACCGCTTCCTCTACGCGGAAGGCCTGGTCGAGGGCGATCCCACCACGCCGGTCTCCGGGCCGAAGCGCGGCCGCGGCCTGCCGAAGGTCCTGTCGGTGGCCGAGGTCGACCGGCTGCTCGCCGTCGCCAAGGACGCCGCCGCCAAGGCGCCGAACCCGGCCGAGGCGGCGCGCGCCGGGCGGATGCACTGCCTCATCGAGCTTCTCTACGCCACGGGCCTGCGCGTCTCGGAGCTGGTCGCCCTGCCCCGGGCCGCCGGCGCGACCAAGGAGCGCTTCCTGGTGGTGCGCGGCAAGGGCGGGCGCGAGCGCCTGGTGCCCCTGACGGACATCGCGCGCAGCGCCATGGCGGCCCATCTCGCCACCCTGACGGCGCCCGGGCCGTGGCTGTTTCCCGCCGACAGCGAGAGCGGCCACCTGACCCGGCAAGCCTTCGCCCGCGACCTCAAGGCGGTGGCCGCCGCCGCCGGCATCCGCACCGACCGGATCAGCCCGCACGTCCTGCGCCACGCCTTCGCCAGCCACCTGCTGCAGAACGGCGCCGACCTGCGGGTGGTGCAGGAATTGCTCGGCCACGCCGACATCTCGACGACGCAGATCTACACCCACGTCCTCGACGAGCGCCTGAAGCAGATGGTGCGCGACCTCCATCCCCTGGCCGAGGCCTGACCTGCCCCTGGCCGAGGCCTGACTTGTCTTGGCCGAGGCCTGGCCCTGGCCGAGGCCTGACCCGGCTACGCTGGCGGGTGACGCGGCGACCGGTGCGACCTATCTCGTCCCTCGAGGCGGCGTGACAGCCGCGGGGGGAAGCGCACGTGCCGGTCTCGACCCTGTCCATCGTCGCCCAGGTCCTGGCGCTGATCCTCATCGCGGCGACCCTGCTGCCGTTCTGGCGCAGCCGGGCCGGGGTGGTGCGCACCTTCGATTTCCCGCGCTTCCAGATCGCCGCCGCGATCCCGCCGGTCCTCGTCCTGCTGGTGGTCGCCGGGCACGATCCGGCCTCCCTCGTCCTCGGGGCCGGGCTCCTGGGCGCGCTGGGCCTGCAGCTGCGCCACATCCTGCCCTTCACCCGCCTGGCGACGCCGACGGCGAAAGCCGCTCCGGCGGACGCGGATCCGGCGCGGTGCCTGTCGATCCTGATCGTCAACGTGCTGCAATCGAACCGGGCCTACGACCGCCTGCTCGCCGCGGTGGCGCGGCACGACCCCGACCTGATCCTGGCGCTCGAGACCGATGCGGGCTGGCGCGACGCGCTCGCGCCGCTCAGGGCGCGCTACCCCCACGGGGTGGATCAGCCGCAGGACAACACCTACGGGCTCCTGCTCTTTTCCCGCCTGCCCCTCGACGACGTGCGGGTGCGCTTCCTGATCGAGGACGACGTGCCCTCCGTGCGCGCCGGCGTCACGCTGCCGTCGGGCGACCGCTTCACCTTCCACGGCGTGCATCCGCGCCCGCCGCATCCGGGCAACAGCAGCGCGACTCGGGACGGGGAACTGGTGCTGGTCGCGCGCGAGGTCGCGCGCGAGGGCGGTCCCACGGTGGTGGCGGGCGACCTCAACGACGTCGCCTGGTCGCGCACCACGGCCCTGTTCCAGGCGATCGGCGGCCTCATCGACCCGCGGGTCGGACGCGGCGCCTACCCGACTTTCCATGCCGGCTGGCCGATTCTGCGCTGGCCCCTCGACCACGTCTTCTTCAGCGAGCACTTCCTCCTCGCCCGGCTGGAGCGGCTGTCGCATATCGGCTCCGACCACTTTCCCATCCTGATCGCCCTGTGCCGCGACCCGCGGGCCGAGGCCGTGCAGGAGCCCCCGGCCGCCGATGCGGAGGACCACCGGGAGGGCGCCGAGGCGGTGGCCGAGGCGCGGGAGGAAGCGAACTCGTGAAAAGTCAAACAGTATGACTATTCAGCCGGGCGCCGCCGTGCTGTAAGGATCCGGTCGGCGCCCCGTCGCGCCTCACGAGCCGGTTTCCCCCGCGGATGCGCGCCCCCTTCGCCACGCCTCACACTGCATCATCGGGCCTGGTGGTGATCCCGGCGGGGCGGTCGCGCTCCAACCACGCCGAGGTGGCGCGCAGCCTCGGCACCGCGATCATCGCCGGGCGCTACCCGGCCGGCGCCAAGCTGCCGGGGGACGGCGAATTGCTCGCCGCGTTCAGGGTGTCGCGGCCGGTCCTGCGCGAGAGCGTCAAGACGCTGGTGGCCAAGGGGCTGCTCACCACGAAGGCCCGGGTCGGCACTTTGGTGCGCGATCGCGCGGCCTGGAACATGTTCGACGCCGACGTGCTGGCCTGGCACCTGGAGGCCGGCATCGACAGGCGCTTCCTGCGCGACCTGGCGGAGATCCGCCTCGCGGTCGAGCCGGCGGCGGCGGCGCTCGCCGCCGAGCGCCGGACCCAAGCCGATCTCGCCGCCCTGGAGGCCGGCCTCGCCCGGATGCGGGCCGCGCCGTCCGATTCCATCGGTTTCGCCGAAGGCGACCTCGCGCTGCACGTCGCGGTGGCGGTGGCCTCCGGCAACCCGTTCATGCGCTCGATCGGCGGGGTGATCGAGGTGGCGTTGCGCGCCTCGTTCCAGCTCAGCGCCCCGGTCGAGGCGGCGGAGCGCGAGACGGTGCTCGCCGCCCACGCGACCATCGTCGCCGCCATCGCCGTCCGCGACCCGGCCGGCGCCGCCGAGGCCGTGCGCCAGGTCATCCACAACGGCCTGCGCCGCCACGGCGCCGCGGCCTGAACAGCCAAGGAGGCAACGCCATGACGAATACCTCACGCCCCTATCGCGGCGTCTTCCCCGTCGCGCCGACGATCTTCCACGCGGACGGCACCCTCGACCTCGACGGCCAGCGCCGGGCGATCGACTTCATGATCGAGGCCGGCTCGCACGGCCTGTGCATCCTCGCCAACTTCTCCGAGCAGTTCGTGCTCACCGACGCCGAGCGCGACGAGGTGATGAAGGCGGTGCTGGAGCACGTGGCGGGCCGCGTGCCGGTGATCGTGACGACGACGCACTTCGCCACCCATATCTGCGCCGAGCGCTCGCGGCGGGCGCAGGACATGGGCGCCGCCATGGTGATGATCATGCCGCCCTATCACGGGGCGACGATCCGGGTGACCGAGGCCGGCATCGCGCGGTTCTTCAGCCAGGTCTCGGACGCGATCTCGATCCCGATCATGATCCAGGACGCGCCGGTCTCCGGCACCACCCTCTCGGCCGCCTTCCTGGCGCGGCTCGCCCGCGAGGTCGAGAATGTCTCCTACTTCAAGATCGAGACCGCGCAGGCCGCGGCGAAGCTGCGCACGCTGCTCGAGCTCGGCGGCGCCGCGATCGAGGGCCCGTGGGACGGCGAGGAGGCGATCACCCTGCTCGCCGACCTCGATGCCGGCGCCACCGGTGCCATGACCGGCGGCGGCTATCCCGACGGCATCCGCCAGATCATCGACCCCTACCTCGCCGGCCGGCGCGACGAGGCGGTGCAGGCCTATGGCCGCTGGCTGCCGCTCATCAACTACGAGAACCGCCAGACCGGGCTCGCCGCCGCCAAGATCCTGATGAAGGAAGGCGGCATCATCCGCTCCGACGCGGTGCGGGCGCCCCTGGAGCTGCCGCATCCGGCGACCCGAGCCGGGCTGATCGAGATCGCCCGGAGCCTGGACGCGGCGGTGTTGCGCTGGGGGCGGTGAGGGTGCCGCCCCATCGGGGGCAGGGCTGAATTCAAGGACTGTCTGAGGATCCTCGACGGTCCTCACACCCTCCGTGTCATTCCGGGGCCGCGCAGCGGAGCCCGGAATCCAGAATCGCAGGTATTTCAGAAGAAGACAGGACGGCTTCCGCTAAATCCTGGACCATCCGCGGTTCTGGATTCCGGGCTCCGCTGCGCGGCCCCGGAATGACACGGAGGGTGATAGGTCTGTGGAGGCCAATCAAACATGATCTCAACCCGTCATGTCAGGCGAGCGGCGTGTCGTCGTAGATCGTCTCGAAACTCAACGTGACGCCGATCTCCGGCATGTCGACCGTCTCGGTGCACGTCATGACGGAAAAGCCGCCATCGGTGCTCCGCCGATGCAACGTCACCGATCGCCGGTCCTGCCGCACGAGCACGACGCTCTGGATCGACGGGACGGCGGCGTAGGCCGCGAGCTTCGACGCCCGGCGCCGCGGCCGATCGCTGGGAGACAGAACCTCGAACACCACGAGCGGCGCCGGCGTGATGCACAGGTCGTCGCGGCCATCGTCGACCGCCACGAGGACGTCGGGCGCCACGGTACGGGCCGCACCCGGCACCGGGACCTGGCTCGGGCCGGAGGGACGCCAGGGGCTGGCATGCCGGCGCCGGTGCTGCCGCAGCCCCTCCAGGATGTTCACCTGGATCCAGTCGTGACGCCGTGTCGGCTGCGGGCCCATCAGCGGCACCCCGTCGTCCAGTTCCCAGCGCTCTCCCTTCGGGCGGTCCTCCAGGAAAGCCAGGAAGCCGTCGAGGCTCATCGGCGGATCACGCGTCTCGGCGGCGCGCATGGCGGGTGCTCCCGATTGTCCACCACCATGCTACCATAGGTCAGGCCAACCGGAACGCCCGCACCAGCACCGCGGCTTGCGCCGGTCGCAGGCTGTGCAGGGTGCCGACCAGCACCAGCCGGTTGAGCCAGGCATGCGGCCCCTCGGGTGCCGTCACCGCGATGGTCGAGAACCTGTAATCCGGCGCGCCGTCGCGGCCGGGATCAATCAGCACCTGGTTGCGCACGGTGAGGATCGCCCCGTCCTCCGCCTTCATCTCGTAGAGGGCGTCGAGCTGCCGGACGCCGTCCTTGCGCACGAGCTGCCGGTCGGCCCCGCCGGGCAGGACCGTGCCGCGGATCCGCGGCCCCTGGAAGCGGCCTCCGGTGATCGGCACGATGCGGCGCTCGCCGAGCGGGGAATCGCCGAGGGGCACCAGCGGGGCGATCTCGACCACGGCCTCGTAGACGAACTCGGTTCGCGGCGGCACCAGCGGCAGGTCGGTGAGGCCGCCGGGCACTCCCTCGGCGGCGGCGTTCCCCGCGAGGGCGAGGCCGGCGCCGGCCAGCAGCAGCGTGCGGCGGTCGGGATGCGGGGCGTCGCGATGAGGCATGGCGAATCCTCCCTTGTCGTTGTCCCGCGATCATGCGCCGGGTCCGTGCGCCGCGACAGAGCAGGGACGCGCTGCCGCAGCGTTCCGCACGATGAATTCCGCTCCTCTCGCTTGACGGCCCGGGCCCGTCGGGGCCGAGTGGGCCCGCCATGACAGCCGGGCGGGCGCGATGCCCGGACGATCTCTGGGAGAGGGCGGCCATCATGCGGCGCGGCATCACGCGGAGGTCGGGGCTCGCCCTGACACTCCTCATCGTCACCTCTCTCACCATCCCTTGCCTCACGTGGCCGGCCCTCGCCGGGCCGCTCGCCTGCGGCGACCTCGCGCAACTCGCCCGGCCCGACCTGCGCATCACCCGGGCGGAAGCACTGCCCGCCGGCACGCTGCCGGCCGACAATCCGGGCCGCGCCGCGCTCACCGGCGCGGCCCGGGCGAAGGCGGCGCTACCGGCCCACTGCCTCGTCGAGGGTACGATCGACCCGCGGACTGGGGCAGGGGGCGTCGCCTACGGCATCGGCTTCCAGCTCCGCCTGCCCGATGCGTGGAACGGTCGCTTCCTGTTCCAGGGTGGCGGCGGGCTCGACGGGGTGATCGGCGAGGCGCTCGGCGCGATCCCGGTCTCGGGCGCGACGGCGGCGCCAGGGCTCCTGCGCGGTTACGCCGTCGCCTCGACCGATTCGGGCCATCGCGGCCGCGACAACGCCGACGCCTCCTTCGGCCTCGACCAGCAGGCGCGGATCGACTTCGCGTACCGGGCGGTCGGCGAGGTCGCCCGGGAGGCGCGGGCGCTGATCGCGTCCCGCTACGGCCGGCCTCCGGCGCACGCCTACTTCATGGGCTGCTCCAACGGCGGCCGCTCCGCCCTGATGGCGGCGACCCGATTCCCCACCGCCTTCGACGGAATCGTCGCCGGCGCCCCGGCCTTCCGGCTGACCCGGGCGGCGCTCGGCCAGATCTGGGACATGCAGGCCTTCCTCGCCGCCGCGCCGAAGGATCAGGAGGGCCGACCGATCCTCGCCGAGGCCTTCAGCGAGGCGGATCTCGCCCTCGTGGCGCAATCCGTCCTCAAGGCCTGCGACGCCGCCGACGGGCTCGCCGACGGCGCGGTCGAGGCGGTGTCCTCCTGCCGCTTCGATCCCGCGAGCCTCGCCTGCCCCGGCGACAAGAACGCGACCTGTCTCGGCGAGCGCCAGGTCGAGGCCCTGCGGCGCGCCTTCCGCGGCGCCGAAGACGGCAAGGGGCAGCCGGTCTACGCGTCCTGGCCCTGGGATCCGGGCCTCGCGGCGCCCGGCTGGCGCGCCTGGAAGCTCGGCACCTCGAAGACCGCGACGCCGAACGCCCGCAACGCGACCTTGGGTCCGGCGGCGATCGCCAATTACTTCCTGACCCCGCCGGATCCCGGCTTCGATGCGCTCCGCTTCGACTTCGACCGCGACCCGCCGCGTACCGCCGAGACCGCCGCCCTCAACGACCCGACCGGCACCTTCCTGTCGACCTTCACCGCCCGCGGCGGACGCCTCCTCGTCTACCAGGGCGTCGCCGACCCGGTCTTCTCCGCCCGCGACCTCGTCGCGCATTGGCAGGAATTGGCCCGCAGCAACGGCGGGGCGGCGTTCTCGGAGACCGCGCGCCTGTTCCTGGTACCGGGCATGACGCATTGCGGCGGCGGGCCTGCCCTCGACGATTTCGACCCGCTCACCGCCATCGAAGCCTGGGTCGAGCGCGGCGAGGCACCCGACCGGCTGCTCGCCCGCGGCACCGCCTTCCCGGGCCGGACCCGGCCGCTCTGCCCGTACCCGCAAGAGGCGCGCTACCAGGGCGGCGAGGCGGAGCGGGCGGAGAGTTTCGCCTGCCAGGCGCCGTGAGGCGAGGCGGTCGATCAATCCTGCGCGAGGAGGGGTATCCGGACGCGCCGGTATCTCCTCTCCCCGCGGGCGCAGGGCTGTTCGGGGAAAAGGAGTAGCGCGGGGGTTCCTCCTCTCCCCGACAGATCCCGGGCCTGCCCGGGATCTGCAAACAAGAGCGAAGTCGGGCAGACCCGACTTCGTTGCGGGGAGAGGGCTGTGTCCCCGTTCAAGGGACGCAGCGAGGCGCAGCCGAGGGTGAGGGGGTGGTGCCGGAGGAGCCTCATCCGGGAATACCCCCTCACCCTCGCTCCGGCTTTCGCCTCCGCTTGCCGTGTCTCCTGAACGGAGACACGGCCCTCTCCCCGCCCGCGGGGAGAGGGGAACACCCGCGCCTGTTCTTTCACCGATCAGCGCAGTACACGAGGACGGTGGAGCGAGAGCCCGCACGCCGAGCGAACTGAGCCCTCGCCCTACCGCCCTGCGTCGTCGCGCCAACCTTGCCTTGCGGTGCGGAAGGGATCCACACTCGCGGATCCCCCGACCGGCGCCAGCGGCGCCCCGGATGATGACGAGGACCCCGCATGATGGAAGCCAGCGCGCCGGCCGCCGCGACCCCGATGGATGACGGCATCGTCGCCGCCGCGGAGGCCTGCCTCGCCAGCGTCGGGCGCGCCCGGGAGGCGATCCACGGGGTCATCTTCGGGCAGGAGACGGTGGTCGACCTCGCGCTGGTCACCGTGCTGGCGGGTGGGCATGGGCTGCTGGTCGGCCTGCCGGGATTGGCCAAGACCAAGCTCGTCGAGACGCTCGGCACCGTGCTCGGGCTCGACGCGCGCCGGGTGCAGTTCACCCCCGACCTGATGCCCTCCGACATCCTCGGCACCGAGATCCTCGACGAGGACCAGGACCGGCACCGTTCGTTCCGCTTCGTGCGCGGTCCGATCTTCACCCAGCTGCTGATGGCCGACGAGATCAACCGGGCGAGCCCCCGCACCCAGTCGGCCTTGCTCCAGGCGATGCAGGAGCGCTTCGTCTCGGTCGCCGGCGAGCGCCACGACCTGCCGCGGCCGTTCCACGTGCTGGCGACCCAGAACCCGATCGAGCAGGAGGGCACCTATCCGCTGCCCGAGGCCCAGCTCGACCGCTTCCTGCTCGAGATCGATGTCGGCTACCCCGACCGCGCCGCCGAGCGGCGGATCCTGCTTGAGACCACCGGCGCCGAGGAGCATCGGCCGCAGGCGGTGATGGACACGGACGCCCTGCTCTCGGCCCAGCGCTTGGTGCGGCGCTTACCCGTAGGCGAGGCGGTGGTGGAGGCGATCCTCGACCTGGTGCGCGCCGCGCGCCCGGCCGGGGGCGATGCGGCCATTGCCGACAAGCTGCTCTGGGGGCCCGGCCCCCGCGCCAGCCAGGCCCTGATGCTGGCGGTGCGCGCCCGCGCGCTGATCGAGGGCCGGGTCGCGCCCTCCGTCGACGATGTCGCGGCGCTCGCCGAGCCGGTGCTCAAGCACCGCATGGCGCTGACCTTCGCTGCGCGGGCCGACGGTGAGACCATCCCCGGCCTGATCGGCCGCCTCGTCGGGCGGCTCTGACCCGGTGGCCACGACGCGCGTCCTCGACGCCGCTGCCCGCGCCCCCGGCCGGCGCGAGACCGAGAGCGCCCTCTCGCTCGCCGAGCGGATGCCGCGCCTGATCCTGGAGGCCCGCCGGGTCGCCGCGACCCTGGCGCACGGCCTGCACGGCCGCCGCCGCGCCGGCCCGGGCGAGAGCTTCTGGCAGTTCCGCCCCTTCGTCGCCGGCGAGGCGGCGACCCGGATCGACTGGCGCCGCTCAGGCAGGGACGACCGGCTCTACGTCCGCGAGCGTGAGTGGGAGGCCGCCCACACCGTCTGGCTGTGGGTCGACCGCTCGGCCTCGATGGGCTTCGGCTCCGTCCTCGCCCAGGCGCCGAAGATCGAGCGGGCCCTCGTCCTGGCGCTGGCGCTCGGCGACACCTTCGTGGAGGCCGGCGAGCGGGTCGGGCTGCTCGGCCTGTCGCGGCCCCAGGCCGCCCGAACCATCGTCGAGCGGCTGGCGGAGACGCTGTCGGCCGACACCTCCGGCCTCGACGAGGACCTGCCGCCGCGCGCACCCGTCGGTCGCTTCGACGAAGCAGTGCTGATCGGCGACTTCCTCTCGCCCCCCGACCACGTGCGGGCCTCGGTCGCGGCCATCGCCGCCGCCGGAAGCCGCGGCCACCTGGTGATGATCGTCGATCCGGTCGAGGAGACGTTTCCGTTCTCCGGCCAGGCCGAGTTGCACGACCTCGAAGCCGGTTTGTCGCTCCGGGTCGGTGATGCGGCGGCCTGGGGCGAGGCCTATCGTCGGCGGATCCGCGCCCATCGCGACGCGTTGGCGGAGATCGTCCGGGCGCAAGGGTGGACGCTCACGCTGCACCGCACCGACCGGCCAGCGAGCGAGGCCGCGCTCCGCCTCGTCACCCTGGTCGCCGCCGCCCGCGGCGCGGGCTGAGGACGCACCTGATGTTCGGACTGCCCCTCAGCTTCGCCGCCCCCGCCGCCCTCGCGGCGCTGATCGCCCTGCCGGCCCTGTGGTACCTGCTGCGGGTGACACCGCCGCGGCCGCGCCGCATCGATTTTCCGCCCCTGCGCATCCTCGCCGACCTGCTGCCGGAGCGCGAGACCCCGGCCCGCACCCCGCCCTGGCTGCTGGCGCTCCGGCTCCTCGCCGCCGCCTGCCTGATCCTGGCGGTGTCGGGCCCGGTCTGGAACCCGACGCAGCAGGGTGCCGGCGACGGGCGCAATCCCCTCGTCCTGGTTCTCGACAACGGCTTCACCGCCGCGCAGGATTGGCGCGACCGGGTCCGCGTCGCCACCGCCGAGGTCGAGGCGGCGGCCCGAGCCGGCCGCCCCGTCGCGCTGCTTCCCACCGCCTCGGCGCCGGTGGCGCTCGAGGCCACCGGCCCCGGCCCGGCCCTGAAGCGCCTGCGCGCCATCGCGCCGCTGCCGCACCTCGCCGACCGTTCGGCCCACCTCGCGACGCTCTCCGCCTTCCTGGAGCGAGCGCCGGGCTCGGCCGTGGTCTGGATCCATGACGGCGTCGCGGGCCCCGATGGCGACGGCTTCCCGGCGGGTCTCGCCCAGGCCGCCGCCCGCGGCCGCGCCGATGTCACCGTGCTCAAGGCCGAGCGCCCGCCGGCGCTCGCGCTCGCCGGCCCCGATTCCTCCGGCGGCCAGCTTGGGGTGAGCGTGGTGCGGGCTGCCGCCAACGGCCGCGATTCCGGCACCGTGCGCGCCCTCGACTCCAAGGGCCTGCCGCTGGCCGAGACGAACTTTTCGTTTTCGGGCGAGGCGACCGCGACGGAGGTCCGCTTCGACCTGCCGGTGGAATTGCGCAACACCATCGCGCGGTTCGAGATCGGCGGCGAGCACTCGGCCGGCGCGGTGGTGCTGGCCGACGAGCGCGGCCGGCGCCGCCGGGTCGGCCTCGTCTTCGGCGGCACCAGCGACCAGGCCCAGCCGCTGCTCTCGCCGACCTACTACCTGTCGCGGGCGCTGACGCCCTTCGCCGACGTGCAGGAGCCGCGGGCGGGGCGCGGCGTCGCCGAGTCGATCGGCCAGATGCTCGATTCGCAAGTGTCGGTCCTGGTGCTCGCCGATGTCGGCGCCCTCGATCCCGCCACCCTGGAGCGGGTCTCCGCCTTCGTCGACAAGGGTGGGCTGCTCCTGCGCTTCGCCGGTCCCCGGCTCGCCGCCGGCAGCGACGACCTCGTGCCGGTGCGCCTGCGCCGCGGCGGGCGGACGCTGGGCGGCACCCTGTCCTGGGACAGCCCGCGGACGCTCGCGCCCTTCGTACCCGAGAGCCCCTTCGCGGGCCTGACGCCGCCGGCCGATATCGGCGTGCGGCGCCAGATCCTCGCCGAGCCGGACGGCGAACTCGCCCGGCGCACCTGGGCCGCCCTGCAGGACGGCACCTCGATCGTCACCGCCGCCAAGCGGGGGGAGGGCATGGTGGTCCTGGTCCACGTCACTGCCGACACCACCTGGTCAAACCTGCCCCTCTCCGGGCTCTTCGTCACCATGCTGCGCCGGGTCGTGGCGCTCGCCGGCACCACGCCGCCGACGACCGGCGCCGCGCCGGGTGCGCCCCCGCCGGTGCTGGCCCCGCGCCTGACCCTCGACGGGTTCGGCGCGCTGAAAGGCCCCCCGGCCACCGCGCGCGCCGTGCCGGCGACCTGGACCGAGCGGGCGACGCCGGAGCATCCGCCGGGCTATTACGGCCCGGCCGATGGCGGCCTCGCGGTCAACGCGCTCACCGTGGAGGACCGGCTGAAGCCCCTCGACCTCAAGGCGCTCGCCGGCGCCCGATTCGGCGGTCTGGAGGAGGCGCGCACCCGCGACCTGCGCGGGCCGTTCTTTCTCACAGCCCTGCTGCTCCTCGCCCTCGACACCCTGGCGAGCCTGTGGCTCGGCGGCTTCCTCGGGCTGATGGCGGCGCGCCTGCGCCGCCGGCCGGCCGCGGCGGCCCTGATCCTCGGCCTCCTGGTTCTGGGCGCCGCGCCGGAGACGGCGCGGGCCGCCGAGCCTGCCGCCAACCGGCCGAACGGCATCGAATCGGCCCTCGTCACCCGCATCGCCTACGTGGTCACCGGGGACGCGACCGTCGACGAGACCAGCCGGGCGGGCCTCGCCGGCCTGACCACGATGCTGGCGAGCCGCACCGCGCTCGAACCTGGCGAGCCCGCCGGCATCGACCCGGCGCGGGACGAGCTCGCCTTCTACCCGTTGATCTACTGGCCGATCGTGCCGAGCCGGCCGATGCCGGGCGAGGCGGCGATCCGGCGGATCGACGCCTTCATGAAGAACGGCGGCACGGTAATCTTCGACACCCGCGACGCGATGACGGCCCGCCCCGGCGGTCCGCCAACGCCCGAAGCCCTCTATCTCCAGCGCATGCTGGCGACCCTGGAAGTGCCGGAACTCGAGCCGGTGCCCCGCGACCACGTGCTGACCAAGGCGTTCTACCTCGTCGACGGCTTCCCCGGCCGTTATGCCACCGGCCAGACCTGGGTCGAGGCGCTGCCGCCGGCCGGCGAGGGGGGCGAGCGCCGCCCGGCCCGGGCTGGCGACGGCGTCTCGCCGATCGTCATCACGGGCAACGACCTCGCCTCGGCCTGGGCGGTCGGCCGGCGCGGCGAGGCGCTCTATCCCCTCGTCGGCGGCGACCCGCGCCAGCGCGAGATGGCGTTCCGCGGCGGCGTCAACCTCGTGATGTACGCGCTCACCGGCAACTACAAGGCGGATCAGGTCCACGTGCCGGCGCTGCTGGAGAGATTGGGGCAGTGAAGCACAGCGTCACCGAACGGTATCTCTCATGCTGAGCCTGAGCCTCGCCCCGCTCGTCCCCGTCCCGGTCCTCTGGGCCTTGGCCGGACTCGCCGCGATCCTCGCCGTGGTCGCCTTCCTCGCCCGCGGGCCGGTGGCGCTGCTGCGCGTCCTCGTCCTCGCCCTGGTGCTGCTCGCGCTCGCCAACCCCTCGCTGGTCCAGGAGGAGCGCGAGCCGGTCAAGGATGTGGTCGCGGTCGTCGTCGATCGGTCGGGCTCGCAAGGGCTCGGCGACCGGCCGGCGATGACCGACCGGGTCCGGGCCGAGCTGGAGCGGCGCCTCGGCCCCCTCAACCAGATCGAGCCGCGCTTCGTCGACGTGCCGGAATCCGGCGGCGACGAGGGCACGCGGCTGTTCACGGCGCTCTCCGGGGCGCTGGCCGACGTGCCGCCCGACCGCCTCGCCGGCGTGGTGATGCTGACCGACGGCGTCGTCCACGACATCCCGGCGAACCTCGCCTCGGCGAGCTTCAAGGCGCCGCTCCACGTGCTGGTCACCGGCCGGCCCGACGAGCGCGACCGGCAGATCCGCCTGATCGAAGCGCCGCGCTTCGGCATCGTCGGGCGCGACCAGACCATCCGCGCCGAGGTGATGGAGCGCGGCGGTACCGGCTCGGCCGTCGTGACCGTGCGCCGCGACGGCGAGGAGGTGGTGCGCCAGTCCGTGCGCACCGGTCAGCCGTTCAACCTGACGCTCCGGGTCGAGCACGGGGGTCCCAACGTCGTCGAGATCGAGGCCGAGGCGCTGCCGGGCGAGCTCACCACCGCCAACAACCGCGCGGTGCTGCCGATCGAGGGCATCCGCGAGAAGCTGCGGGTGCTGCTCGTCTCCGGCGAGCCGCATGCCGGCGAGCGCACCTGGCGCAACCTGCTGAAATCCGACGCCAACGTCGATCTCGTCCACTTCACCATCCTGCGCCCGCCGGAGAAGCAGGACGGTACCCCGATCTCCGAACTCTCGCTGATCGCCTTCCCGACCCGCGAGCTCTTTCAGCAGAAAATCAAGGATTTCGACCTCATCATCTTCGACCGTTACGCCAACCAGAGCGTGCTGCCGTCGAGCTACTTCGACAACATCGTGCGCTACGTGCGCGAGGGCGGGGCGCTCTTGATCGCCGCCGGGCCGGAATTCGCCTCCGCCGCCAGCCTCGCCCGCACGCGCCTCGCCGCGATCCTGCCGGGCGAGCCGAACGGGCGGGTGGTCGAGCGGCCCTACAAGGCGGCGCTGACGAATAGCGGCCAGCGCCATCCGGTCACCCGCGACCTGCCGGGCTCGGACGCCTCGCCCCCGGCCTGGGGCGACTGGCTGCGGCTCATCGGCGCCGAGGTCCGCCCCGGCATCACCCCGATCATGGCCGGCGCGGATTCGCTCCCGCTCCTCGCCCTGTCCCGCGAGGAGAAGGGTCGGGTCGCGCTCCTCCTCTCCGACCATGCCTGGCTCTGGGCCCGCGGCTACCAGGAGGGCGGGCCGCATCTCGACCTGCTGCGCCGCCTCGGCCACTGGCTGATGAAGGAGCCGGCCCTGGAGGAGGAAGCTCTGCGGGCCTCGGCCACCGGCCACGGCCGCGAGGTCCGGGTCGAGCGCCAGACCATGGCCGACACCGCCGAGCCCGTCACCGTGACGGCGCCGAGCGGCAAGGCCCGCACCCTGACGCTGAATCCCGACAAGCCGGGCCTGTTCGCCGCCACTTTCGAGGCCGACGAGCTCGGCCTGCAAACCCTGCGGGCCGGCACCCTCATCGCCTTCGTCAGCGTCGGCCCGGCCAACCCGCGCGAGCTGGTCGACGTGTTCAGCGACACCGAGCGCCTGCGTCCGATCGCCGAGGCCACCGGCGGCTCCGTCCGCCGCCTCGCCGAGGCGGGCGGCGGGATCGCGATTCCACGGCTCCAGATCGCCCGCTCGGGCCGGCTCTCCGGCTCCGACTGGATCGGCTTCCGTCCGAGCGACAGCGCGGTGGTGCGGGGCGTCTCGGTCTACCCGCTGGGCTTGGGGCTGGCAGCGCTGGCGGCGCTGGCGGCGGCCGTGCTGGCGATGTGGCTGGTGGAAGGACGGCGCGGGCGGGTGTGAGGGCGTGCCGAATCGTAGTCCTGAATACGGCACTACCACCCTCCGGGTCATCCCGGGGCTCGGCGAAGCCGAGAACCCGGGATCCATAACCGCTGACGATGCAAAAGGAGGCTGAGCGCGATTCGCTTCGTCTTTTAATGTCAGCGGTTATGGATCCCGGGTTCCGCTGCGCGGCCCCGGGATGACATCGTGGGTTGCCTATCGGTCAGCCCACCCCGTCCCACAGCCCGGCCTCGACCCCCGCCATCGCCGCCTCCGGCGTCAGCCATGCCCACTCCGCCCCCGCCTGGTGCCGGAACCACGTCACCTGCCGCTTGGCGTAGCGCCGCGTATCCGCCTGCCCCCGGGCCACCGCCTCGTCATACGGGAGCGCCCCCCGCAGATACGCGATCAGCCCCGGCACGCCGTGGGCGCGCATCACCGGCAGCATCGGGTCGAGGTCGCGGGCGGCGAGGGCCCGCACCTCGTCGAGGGCGCCCGCCGCAATCATGGCGAGGAAGCGGGCGTCGATCCGGGCCCGCAACACCTCCCGGTCCGGGGTCAGAAACAGCTTGCGGCAGGCGAGGCCGGTAAGCGGGCCCGGCCGGCGCGCGGCGTGGAAGGCGGCGATCGGCCGGCCGGTGGCGGCCAGCACTTCGAGGGCGCGGAGCACCCGCAGGCGGTCGTTGGGATCGAGGCGGGCGGCACCGTCGGGATCGCGGCGGGCGAGGGCGGCGTGGATGTCGGGCGTGTCACGCCCCTCGGCATCCTCCCGGATCATGGCGCGGACCTCGTCCGGCACCGGCGGGATCTCCGAGAGCCCGTCGGTCAGGCCCATGAAGTAGAGGCCCGTTCCGCCGACGACGATCGGCAGGCCACCCGTTGACCAGGTCTCGTGCAGAACGCGGCACGCCTCCGCAAGGTAATGGCCGACGGAGAAATTCACCGCGCCGTCCACGGTCCCGTAGAGGCGGTGGGGGACCTGCATTTCCTCGTCGGGCGCCGGCCGCGCCGTGAGCCGGTGGAGGTCGCGGTAGACCTGCATCGAATCGGCGTTGATCACCACGCCGCCGTGCCGGCGCGCCAGGGCCAGCGCCAGGGCCGACTTGCCCGAGGCGGTCGGCCCTGCGATGAGGATCGCCCGAACCCGCCCGTCCATGCCTGCCCCTCTCGCGCGCGGCCGGGACGCCACCGACGACGAACCCGAGCTTCTCAATGACCTTGGTCGCGACCCTGATAGCAAACCCGGAGCGCCCCGCCATCACCGACGCGGTGCTGGCCGAAGCCCGGCGGGTGCTGGCGACCGAGCACCAGCCGCGCATCCTGCACGGCGAGGTCGCGGCGGAGGTGCTGGTCGAGGGCGCTCCCGCCGCGGCGCCGGCTTTGGCCGAGCGCCTGCGCGCGGCGCTCCAGGCCGAGCCGATCGACGTGGCGGTGCAGGTCATGAGCTCGCACCGGCGCAAGCGGCTGTTCCTCGCCGACATGGATTCGACCATGATCGGCCAGGAATGCATCGACGAGCTCGCCGATCAGGTCGGCCTCAAGGCCCATGTCGCGGCGATCACCGAGCGGGCGATGCGGGGTGAGATCGCCTTCGAGCCGGCCCTGCGCGAGCGCGTCGCCCTGCTCAAAGGTCTGCCGCTAGGCGCCATCGACGAGGTGATCGCCTCGCGCATCACCCTGACGCCAGGCGGGCGCACCCTGGTGCGCACCCTCAAGGCCCACGGCGCCTACACGGCCCTGGTCTCGGGCGGCTTCACCCTGTTCACCGGGCCGGTGGCGGCGCAAATCGGGTTCGACGAGCACCGCTCGAACCGCCTCGAGACCGAGGGCGACCAACTCGCCGGCACCGTCGCCGAGCCGATCGTCGGCCGCGACGCCAAGCGTGCGGCCCTGATCGAGCTGCGCACCCGTCTCGGCCTCGACCCGGCCGAGACCTTGGCGGTCGGCGACGGCGCCAACGACTTGGCGATGCTGGAAGAGGCCGGTCTCGGCGTGGCGTTCCGGGCCAAGCCCGCGGTCGCCGCTGCCGCCCATGCCCGCATCGACCACGGCGATCTCACGGCGCTCCTCTACCTGCAGGGCTTCGCGGCCGCCGAGTTCGTCGAATAGGTTGCGTTCCGGTCCCGCACCGCTACACGACACCGGATGTCGACCGGACTGATTCTGCATCCCGACGGCTGCCCGCGCTGCGCGTGGCCGGGCACCGACCCGCTCTACGTCGCCTATCACGACACCGAGTGGGGCGTGCCGGAGCACGACGACCGCGCCCTCTACGAGAAGCTGATCCTCGACGGGTTCCAGGCCGGCCTGTCCTGGATCACCATCCTGCGCCGCCGCGACGGGTTCCGGCGCGCCTTCGCGGGCTTCGACCCCGAGGCGATCGCGCGGTTCGGCCCCGCCGAGGTCGAGGCGCTGATGCAGGATACCGGCATCATCCGCAACCGCGCCAAGATCGAGGCCACGATCCGCAGCGCGCGGGTCTACCTCGCGATCCAGGAGCGCGGCCCCGGCTTCTCGGCCTTCCTGTGGGACTTCGTGGACGGGCGCCCGCTCCAGCCGAATCCTCGGACCCGCGCCGACATCCCGACCGAGAGCCCGGTCTCGCGGGCGATGTCGAAGGCGCTCAAGGCGGAAGGCTTCGGCTTCTGCGGCCCGACCATCGTCTACGCCTTCATGCAGGCGGTCGGCATGATCAACGACCACGTCGTCGGCTGCTGCCGCCACGACGCCTGCGCCGCCCTGCCGGGGCCGGCCGGTCCCGGGATCGCCTCGTGAGCGCTCAAGCCAGGGCGTGGCAGCGGATGCTCTCGGGGCGGCGCCTCGACCTCCTCGATCCCTCGCCCCTCGACGTTGAGATCGCCGACATCGCCCACGGGCTCGCCCGGGTGGCGCGCTGGAACGGCCAGACCGCCGGCCCGCACGTCTTCTCGGTGGCTCAGCACTCGCTCCTCGTCGAGGCGATCGGCGGCGCCTTCGAGCCCGGCCTCACCGCGGCGGGGCGGCTGGAGCTGCTGCTGCACGACGCGCCCGAATACGTGATCGGCGACATCATCTCGCCGTTCAAGGCGGCGATCGGCCATTCCTACAAGGCGGTGGAGACGCGGCTCCTCGCGGCGATCCGCCTGCGCTTCGGCCTGACGCCGGCGCCGACCGCCGCGATGCAGCGCCTGATCAAGCGCGCCGACCGCCTGAGCGCCACTCTCGAGGCGACGCGGCTCGCCGGCTTCTCGCAAGCCGAGGCCGTCAAGGTCTTCGGCCGGCCCGACCGCGTCGAGGCGCCCCTCGACTCCCTGCTCGAACCCTGGCCGACCGCCGAGGCGCAAGGGGCCTTCCTCGCCCGCTTCCACGCCCTGGCCGAGGCCTTGCAGGCCGTCCCCGTACCGTGAGCCGAAGGACTTTTTCCGCGCCATGCCGAGCCTGCACGTCTGCGCCCTGTCCCGCCTGCCCGAGACCGTCGCAGCCACGGGTGCGCGCCACGTGGTGACGCTGATCAATGTCGGAACGCCGGTGACGCGGCCCGCTTCCATCGCGGAAGCCAACCACCTGTTCGTCGGCATCAGCGACATCACCGACGCCCTCGACGGGCACGTCCTGCCGGATGAAGCGCACGTGCAGCGGCTCCTCGACTTCGTGCGTGCCTGGCCGCGGGAGCAGCCCCTGGTCATCCACTGCTACGCCGGGATCAGCCGCTCGACGGCCGCGGCCTTCATCGCGACCTGTGCCCTGCGGCCGGACCGCGACGAGGCCGGGATCGCCCGCGAGTTGCGCGAGGCCTCGCCCTCGGCGACGCCGAACCGGCGCCTCGTCGCGGTGGCGGACGCGCTGCTCGGCCGGGAGGGGCGCATGGTGGCGGCCATCGCGGCGATCGGCCGCGGCGCGGACGCCTTCGAGGGCGAGCCCTTCAGCGTCACCATCGACTGATTCCACTGTGGCCGAAACGCAGCCCTGGCGCGCAAACGGGCATTCGCAGCCCCATCCTGGCCCCGCGGCACCGCCGGAGGGTTGTTTCGCGTCACCTCACTCGCCATAACCCAACGCTCATCATGGGAGCATCTTCGCGTATGTCCGCAGCCCGGTCCGATGCCAGCCGCGCGGCCGTTTCCGCACCCGCCGGCCCGGCCGGACCCGCGGATCTGCCGTTCGAGAAGGCCCTCGAGGAACTCGAGGGCATCGTGCAGCGCCTGGAACAGGGCAACGTGCCGCTCGACGAATCCGTCGCGATCTACGAGCGCGGCGAGGCCCTCAAGCGTCACTGCGAGACGCTGCTGCAGCGTGCCGAGGCGCGCATCCAGCGCATCACCCTCGGGGCGGACGGACGCGCCGCCGGGACGGCGCCGCTCGATGTCGCCTGATCGCTCCCAATCCCTGCGCGCCGGGTTCCGGCGTCGGGTTTTCCCCTTCCGGACGTGAGGATGGCTCCGGTGTCACCGCTCAATCTCCCCCTCCTCGACCGCGTCCGCGAGCCGGCGGATCTCCGCCAGCTGCCCGAGAGCGACCTGACCCAGCTCGCCGCCGAGCTGCGCGCCGAGACCATCGACGCCGTCTCCGTCACCGGCGGCCATCTCGGCGCCGGCTTGGGCGTCGTCGAGCTCACCGTCGCCCTCCACTACGTCTTCAACACCCCCGACGACCGCATCATCTGGGATGTCGGCCACCAGGCCTATCCCCACAAGATCCTCACCGGACGCCGCGACCGCATCCGCACGCTCCGCCAGGGCGGCGGCCTCTCGGGCTTCACCAAGCGCGCCGAGAGCCCCTACGACCCCTTCGGCGCCGCCCACTCCTCCACCTCGATCTCCGCCGGTCTCGGCATGGCCATCGGCCGCGACCTCTCGGACGCCGCCGCGAAAGCCCGCGGCGAGACGCCGCCGCGCCGCAACGTCGTGGCGGTCATCGGTGACG
>NZ_JBEXZS010000237.1:0-9792 GCF_040593685.1 Methylobacterium sp. EM32
CGTGGGGATCGAGGGAGGGGTGTCGAGGGTGTGGCGCTGTCTCCCCTCTCCCGTGTGGGAGAGGGGCCGGGGGTGAGGGTGCTACGGCTGTGAGTCAGGCTCTGACCGGTCCGCTGCCAGCACGACGGTTCGAGCTTTGTGCGGAAGCGTGTCACCCTCACCCCTACCCCTCTCCCACACGGGAGAGGGGATCCCGCGCCCTATGAGCGACCGCTCACGCCGCCTTGCGGCGTTCCGCCATCACCTGCGCCATGGTGGTGCCGAACGCGCCCGGGCTCGGCGCTACGGTGAGGCCGAAGGAGCGCATGATCTCGGCCTTCTCGGCGGCGCTGTCGCCGGCCGCCGAGATGATCGCGCCGGCGTGCCCCATCTTGCGGCCCTTGGGCGCCGTGAGCCCGGCGACGAAGCCGACCACGGGCTTCCTCATGTTGGCCTGGATCCAGGCCGCGGCCTCGGCTTCCTGCGGCCCGCCGATCTCGCCGATCATCAGCACGGCGGCAGTGTCGGGATCGGCCTCGAACAGGGCGAGGTGGTCGAGGAAGGACGAGCCGTTGATCGGATCGCCGCCGATGCCGACCGAGGTCGAGATGCCGAGGCCCACCGCCTTCATCTGCGCCGCGGCCTCGTAGCCCAGCGTCCCGGAGCGGGAGATCACCCCGACATTGCCCTTCAGGTAGATATGGCCCGGCATGATGCCGAGCATCGCCTTGCCGGGGGAGATGATGCCGGCACAGTTCGGCCCCACCACCATCGGCCGGCGCTCCCGCGGGTAGCGCCGCAGGTAGCGCTTGACCCGCATCATGTCCTGCGCCGGAATCCCGTCGGTGATCGAGCAGATCAGCCGGATGCCGGCATCGGCCGCCTCCATGATGGCGTCGGCGGCGAAGGGCGGGGCGACGAAGGTGATGCTCGCCTCGGCACCGGTCTCCTGCACCGCCTGGCGCACGGTGTCGAAGACCGGCACGCCGTGCTCGCTGCGCCCGCCCTTGCCCGGGGTGACGCCGGCCACGACCTTGCCGCCGTACTCGATCATCTCGCGGGCGTGGAAGCTGCCCTTGTCCCCGGTGATGCCCTGGACCAGGATCCGGGTCGTCTCGTCGATCAGGATGCTCATCGGACGCTCCCCTCAGTTCTGGGTGCGGATGGCGGCCACCGCCTTCTCGGCGGCCTCCGTCAGGGTGTCGGCGGTGATGAGGTCGAGGCCGCTCCGCTCCAGGATCGCCTTGCCGGCCTCGACGTTGGTGCCGGCGAGCCGCACCACCAGCGGCACGCCGATCTTCACCTCGCGGGCGGCCTGGACGACGCCCTCGGCGATCCAGTCGCAGCGGTTGATGCCGGCAAAGATGTTGACCAGGATCGCCCGCACGTTCGGGTCGGAGAGGACGAGGCGGAACGCCGTCGCGACTCGTTGCGGCGAGGCGCCGCCGCCGACATCAAGGAAGTTCGCCGGCTCGCCGCCGGCATGCTTGATCATGTCCATGGTCGCCATGGCGAGGCCGGCGCCGTTGACGATGCAGCCGATCTCGCCGTCGAGGCCGATGTAGTTCAGGTTGTGCTCGGCGGCCTGGGCCTCGCGCGGGTCGCTCTGCGAGGGATCGTGCATGTCGGCGATGTTGCGGCGCCGGAAGAGCGCGTTGTCGTCGAACGACATCTTGGCGTCGAGCGCCAGCACCCGGTCGTCCCGGGTCACGACCAGCGGGTTGATCTCCAGCATCACGGCATCACAATCGCGGAACGCGCGGTACGCGCTCATGATCGTCTTCACGGCAGCGCCGACCTGCTTGATGTTCAGGCCGAGCTGAAAAGCCAGTTCCCGCGCCTCGAAGGGCTGGAGGCCGACCGCGGGCTCCACCACGACCTGGAGCAAGGCCTCCGGATCGGTCGCGGCGATCTCCTCGATGTCCATGCCGCCGGATTTCGAGGCCACGACCCGCACCCGCTCGACCTTCCGGTCGAGGACGATGCCGAGATAGAGCTCGCGCTCGAACGGGTCGGCGGTCTCGATATAGACCCGTTGCACCGGCTTGCCCTCGGGGCCGGTCTGGTGGGTGACGAGGCGGCGCCCCAACAGGTCGGTCGCGGCGTCGCGGACCTCGTGGGTGGTGCGGCAGAGGCGGATGCCCCCGGCCTTGCCGCGGGCGCCGGCATGGATCTGCGCCTTCACCGCCCAGTGCCCGCCGCCGAGCTCGGTCGCGGCGTAGACCGCCTGGTCCGGGCTGAACGCCACGGCACCCTTCGGGATCGGCACGCCGAAGCTCGCGAGCAGCTCCTTGGCCTGGTACTCGTGCACGTCCATGGCGTCCTCCTGGGTTTTGGGCAAAGGCTCCCTGTTCCGGGCGCGAGGGGATTCCCCGCGCCCGGCTGAAAGCTCGGTGCGTTGCTTTGACTGGTCGCCCGGTTATTGCGCCAGGCGCGCCGACCGTCAGGTCAGCTTCGACTTCACCAGGCCGTAGACCCGCTCGGTCAGGGCGTCGGCCCCGTCGAGCGCCCGGGCGAGGTCGGCGAGGCGATCCTCCGCAAAGGTCCGGTCCTCGATGGCCTTGGCGTTCACGTAGACGTTGAGGGCGGCGCTGCGCAGGCCGGCCTGGGCGGCCAGCACGGCGACGCCCGCGTCGCTGACGACGTTGAGGTTGCCGCGCTCGGCGATGCCCTCGCAGAGGTCGATCACCGCCCGGCAGGTCCTGGCGCAGGCGAGCGGCACGTCGGTGGCGAGCCGCAGGGCGTCCTGGATCGCGGCGGCGCGGGCCGCCTTCTCGTCGTCGGTCGCCTTCGGCAGCCCGTAGGCGCCCATCACCGCGTCGAAGGCGCTCACGTCCTCGGCGATCATGCCGGTGAGCTCGGCCCGCAAGGCTTCGGCGCGGTCGCGGGTCGCGATCATCTCGGCCTCGACCTCGGCATACTTCTTCTTGCCGATGGTGAGGTTGCAGACCATCGAGACCAGGGCGGCCCCCATGGCGCCGGAAATCGCCGCCGCGCCGCCGCCGCCGGGGGTCGGCCGCTCGCTCGCCAGTGCGTCGAGGAAGCCCGGGATCGTGTCCTCAGAAGCCGTCATCACGCCATCTCTTTCGCGAGCGCGTAGATCTCTTCCGCGTCGAGGACCAAGTCGGTGCTCTCGAACAGCTTAGCGATGCAGGCCCGGTGCAGCTTGAGCTTCAGGCCCCCGATGCCGAGCGCGCCGAACACGGTCTTGCCATGGCGGTCCTTGCCCTTGTCGGTCGCCTCGATCCCGCCGAAGCCGAGCGGCGGCTGGGCGTTGTAATCGGCGATGAAGGCGAGGCTCCTGGCGGATTGCCACTGCGCCTCGGAGACCAGCTCCAGCCCGATCGCGCCGGCCGAGAACGCGACGTCGGCCTCGCTGATTGCCGCCCCGCGGGACTCGGCATCCGGGGTCTCGATCGCCCGGATCGCGACCTTGAACCGGGTCTCGATGGCCTTGGCGGCCTCCTCCGCCTTGGCGAGGTTACGCCCGGCGAGGGTCACGCTGGCGCCTTCCTTCGCGAGGAGCGCCGCCGAGCGCATGCCGACCGGGCCGGTGCCGGCGAGCACCACCGCACGCTTGCCCTGGAGCGAGCCCGCCGCCTTGGCGACGAGCGCCACGCCCGCCGCCGCGGTGGTGTTCGAGCCGTTCGAATCGAGCATGCACGAGACCCGGAACGGGCCGAAGAAGCGCTTGCGCACCGCCTTGAACACCGCCTCGCCGGCCGCCATGCTGCCGCCGCCGACGAAGATCGCGGTCGATTTCTTCTCCGCGCCGCCGCGGGTGTAGATCGTGCCGTCGACGAGGGCCCCGACATTCTCCGGGGTCACGTTGGGGTAGCCAGTGATGATGTCGGCGCCGCCGTCGTAGCCCACCACCACGTCGAACACGCTGGGCATCGGGTCGGTGTCGAACTGGAACAGGAGTTTCTTCATCGTCGTCCTCTCCGCCGCGGGCGTGCCGCCTGCGCGGGGTCTCCGTTGGTTTGCGAGAGCGGGTTAGAGCATTTTCCGACGAAGTGGAAACCGGTTCGTCGAAGAAAATGCGGCGAAATCAAAGACCTAGAGAGCTTCGCGATCGCCGCGCGGTCGTGAGGCTCTCCAGCGCCCCGTCCCGCCCTACTCCACCACGTTCTGCGGCCGGCCGGCCACGAAGGCCTCGATGTTGTCGATGACCTGGTCGGCGAGGATCTGCATGCCCTGCTTGCTGGCCCAGGCGACGTGGGGGGTGATGATGAGGTTCGGCAGGTCGAGGGCGAGCAGCGGGTTGTCGTCCCGCGGCGGCTCGCTGGTCAGCACGTCGAAGCCGGCGCCGCCGATCGTCCCGGCGGTGAGCGCCTCCGCGAGGGCGGCCTCGTCGACGAGGCCGCCGCGGGCGGTGTTAATCAGGATCGCGTCGCGCTTCATCCGCGCCAGCTCGTCCCGGCCGATCATGTTGCGGGTCTGCGGCGTCAGCGGCGCGTGCAGGGTGATCACGTCGCTCTCGCGCAGGATCGTGTCGAGGTCGACGAGACCGGGTTGGGGCATCACGTCGTAGGCGATCACCCGCATGCCGAGCGCTTCCGCCCGCTGGCCGATCGACTTGCCGAGCGCCCCGTAGCCGACGATGCCGAGGGTCGAGCCGGCGACGTCCCGGATCGGGTAGTCGAAGTAGCAGAAGTGCCGGGCCCGCCCCCAGTCGCCGCGCCGGACCGAGTTGGCATAAGGCACGATCGCCCGGCGGAGCGCGAAGATCAGCCCGATCACGTGCTCCGGCACGGTGTTGAAGGCGTAGTTGCGGACATTAACGAGCGTAATGCCGCGCGCCTTGGCGGCGGCCTTGTCGACCACGTCGGTGCCGGTGGCCGCGACCGCGATCAGCTTCAGGTCCGGCAGCTGGGACAGGGTCTCCTCGCGCATCGGCACCTTGTTGATGATGGCGATGTCGGCGCCTTGCAGCCGCGCGACGATCTCCCCGGGCTCCGTCACGGCGTGCTCGACGTAATCGTGCGGGAAGTTCGGGCGCCGCAACTCGGCGTCCAGGGTCTCGCGGTCGAGGAAGACGATGCGGTGGGACATGTCGGTCTCCGGCACCCCGGCATGGCGGGGCATGGCACGGCAGAATGGCACGGAGGGTGGGGGTGTGGCAGCGGGTTTAGAGGTCGGTTGCGGGTTTCTCGTCTCCCCGCGAGCGCAGGATTGTCCGGCGAAAGCAGAGCGCGGGCTCATCCCTCCCCCCTCTGCGGGGGAGGGTGGCCCGGCCGTGAGGCCGGGTCGGGAGAGGGGACGCCGCTTCCGGAGATGTCGCGACCATGTAACGGGCGCCAACTGGACCAGCGTCGCGCTGCCCCTCTCCCGGCCTACTCCGTAGGCCACCCTCCCCCGCAGAGGGGGGAGGGAAAACCCGCCACTCACTCCCCCACCCGCGTCTCCCGAAAGTGCTCCTGCGCCGCCGCGACGCCGCTGCCGGGCTCGATGCGGATGCCGGCATCGCGCATCGCCATCTCGGCCCCCGAGAGGGCGCCGAGCAGCATCAGCTCGTTGAGGTCGCCGAGATGGCCGATGCGAAAGAGCTTGCCCGCCACTTTCGACAGGCCGGCCCCGAGGGCGAGGTTGTAGCGGCGATAGGCGAGGCTGATGACCTCGGCGCCGTTGATCCCCTCGGGCACCATCACGGCGCTCACGGTGTCCGAGTGCCATTGCGGGTCCTTGGCGCATAGGGTCAGCCCCCAGGCCCGCACCGCCGCGCGGGCGCCGTCGGCGAGCCGGCGGTGACGGGCGAAGACCTGCTCCAGCCCCTCCTCCTCCAGGCAGCGCAGGGCCTCGCGCAGGCCGTAAAGCAGCGGCAGCGGCGGTGTGTAGGGGAAGTAGCCGGTGGCGTTGGCCTTCTGCTGGTCGGAGAACTCGAAATAGGCGCGGCGGCACTCGGCGGTCTTCGCGGCCTCGAGCGCGCGCTTGCTGGCGCAGACGATGCCGAGTCCCGCCGGCAGCATCAGGCCCTTCTGCGAGCCGGTGATGGCGCAGTCGACGCCCCACTCGTCGGCCCGGAAGTCGATGCTGCCGATCGACGAGACGCCGTCGACGTAGAGCATCGCCGGGTGGCCCGCCGCGTCGATCGCCCGGCGCACCGCGCCGATGTTGGAGGTGACGCCGGTGGCGGTCTCGTTGTGGACCACCAGCACGGCCTTGATCCGGTGCTCGCGGTCGGCCCGCAGGGCCTCCTCGATCCGCGCCGGATCGGCGCCGGTGCCCCATTCCTCGTCCTGGACCACGACGTCGAGGCCGACCCGCTGGGCGAGGTCGATCCACAGGGTGCTGAACTGGCCGAAGCGCGGCGCCAGCACCCGGTCGCCGGGGGAGAGCGTGTTGGTGAGCGCCGCCTCCCAGGCGCCGGTGCCGCTCGACGGGAACAGGAAGACCTGGCCGTCGCGGGACTTGAAGATCTTCTTCGTCTCCTCGAACAGCGGCAGGACCAGCTCGGGGAAGACGGGTGAGCGATGGTCCTCCATCGGCACGATCATCGCGCGCTGGACCCGCTCCGGCACGTTGGTCGGGCCCGGAACGAAGAGGAAGTTGCGTCCCGGGCGTCTCGATCCAGCCATGGTGTCTCCTCCGGCCCTGCGGGCTGACCCATCCGGACGGAGCCCGTCCGGTATCGTGAATTGGTTGCGCGCCGCCGGCCATCTCGTGACGGATCGCTCGGGTTGATCGGCGCGGGCGCGGTAGACCCGAAGAGCAGGCGGCGTCTCGCCGCCGCCCGCTGCCCCGGATCGCCGTGTCGAGGGCGACTATGCGGGCGCCTACGCGACAAGGAAAACTGAAAAAACTGAGCCTCACCTTCGAAAAATTTGAAACCCGCCGGACAGCTTGGCCGAAAGGGGTAGGCGGCTGCGCCTTCCGCCGCACGGCCTAATCTAGGCTTCGCCGTATCGGCAGTATTGCTCACAAAAGCCGCAAACATTATCGAATGTGATCAGCGGTTCCGATCACGACGGATATGCATCGGCCCAACGATGCAACGGGTCGGACCCGGGGGGAGACTACACATGACCGCGACCAGCGTGGGCTCAGGGTTCACACGCGCGCGGCCGCGCACGGTGCGGCGCTGGCCGACCTACAACCTGTTTCGCCGGCGCGCGGAGCCGGACCTGGTCTGCGCGGTGCCGAACGACTTTCCGGTGCCGGCCTTCGTCACCGGCGAGGCCTGGACCTTCGCGGGCAGCATCGACGCCCCGTCCGCGGCGCCGCCCGGCTTCTCGGCCGAGATGGCGGAGCGCGGCGCCGAGACCTGCGGCTTCCACCTGTTCCACCAGCTCCCGGCCGCTGCCGCGACCGTGGAAGCGTGGCAGGCCGCCTGATCCGCTTTTTCTTGAGAACCAGAGCCGGGGTTCGCGCATTGTCTTGGCAAGCAACGCTTTGGCAAGACACGCCCCGCACCGGAGTGCTCGAGATGCTTCTCAAGACCGTCATCGCGGCCGGCCTCGTCCTGGCCGGCTCCGCGGCCGCGCGCGCCGAGGGCACCAGCCTCGATCAGGCCGGCATCCCGGCCCTCGACGTCCCGGGCTTCACACAGAGTGTGCCGGCCGGCATGCCGCTCTTCTCCGCCCTGCCCCGCATGGCGCCGGGCGCCGAGGTGGATGTGCGCGGCATCGACACCAGCGGCCTCGTGGCCTTCGGCCCATCGGTGCCGCAGATGATCGACCCGAACGCCGACATCGCCACCGGTACGCTGAAGAAGTAACGAAATTTGACCAGGGCAACCGGCCCGGGTCACGTGGAGCTGTGTGACGGGTTGCATCGGTGTTGAACCGATACGCATACCGACATCTCTGCCCGTCGTCCCGGGGCTCGCCGAAGGCGAGAACCCGGGATTCATAACCGCTGACGGTGCAGAACCCGGCTCGATGCGTTCCGCCTCGCCCTGAAACCTCAGCGTTTATGGTTCCCGGGTTCCGCTGCGCGGCCCCGGGATGACAGTGAGGGCTGCCTTGCGGTCAGCCCCCATCGAGCGGAGTGTCAGGCGCTCAACGCCGCCACCCGCGCCGCGGCCTCGAACTCGGCCCGCCTCTTGGCGAGGCGCTCCCCGGCCTCCGCATCCTGCCCCCAGACCTCGGCCTGGAAGGTCTCGTCGACATGGGCGGCCGCCCACCCCTCCTGCGGCGTCAGGCGGCCGTGGAGGACGGCGAGCGCGATCAGCAGCGACCCGGTGAGGGTCGTCATCGAGTGCAGGCCGGCCAGCGCCGTCGGGGTGTCCACCGCCTCGATGGCGCGCCGCAGGGCAGCGACCGACTCCGCCGGCTGGGTGACGTGCATCACCCCCTCGCTCAGGATGAACCGGGCGCCGAGCGCCTCCCGGGCCCAATCGAGCACCGGGTCCCAGGCCGCGGCTTGCGCGGCCACGAGGCGGGCCGGATCGCCGGCGCGGTAGACGACGAGGTCGGTGCCCGCATAGGCCGAGAGGTCGTCGATCACCGCCTCGCGCCGCTCGGCCACCCCGTCGAGGGCCGAGTTGACAAGGCGGGTGAGCGGCATCCGCGCCGGATCGATGAACTCGGCTTGCGCGCCCCACTCCTCGGCGAGCGCCGCGGCGAGCGCCGCCTGCGGCACCGCGAGGCGGCGGCGGGCGGGGGTATGGGCCGGGCGGCCGTCGAGGACGAGGCGGTAGCCGTCCTCGGCCTCGGCGATGCCGGCCTCGGTGTAGAAGCGCTTCGGCAGCGCGGGCTTGGCGGATTGGCGGGCGGCGCGGACCGGGTCGGGCTGAGCCTCCGGATCCCCGAGCCAGTCGCGGGTCACGTCGTTGGTCATGGGACGAAGATAGGGCCTCCGGGCGGCGGTTGCGAGACGGCTCTCAGGCCGCCGCGATCCGGGCGAGCAGGGCGGATTCGAGTTCCGAAAAACTCTCCATCACCGCATGCGCCCCGGCGGCCCGCAGGGCGTCCGGCGTGTGATAGCCCCAGGCGACCCCGAGGGCGGAGACCTGGGCACCCCGCGCCATCACCATGTCGTAGGTCGAATCGCCGATCATGATCGTCCCGGCCGGTGCGGCGCCGGTCTCGGCCATTGCCTGTTCGAGCATCGCCGGATGCGGCTTCGAGGGGGCGTCGTCGGCGGTCTGCACGGTCGCGAACCAGCCCTCCCAGCCGTGGAGGCTGAGAAGATGGTCGACGCCGCGACGGGACTTGCCGGTGGCGATGCCGAGCTGCACCGCCGGCTCGCGGTTGAGCCGCGCGAGCAGGGCGGCGGCGCCGGGAAACAGCGTCTCGCGGATCTCGGCCCGCGCCCGCAGCCGACCGAAGGCCTGCTTGTAGGCCTCTGAGAGCGCCACCACCGGCCCGTCGGCGCCGACGAGGGCGGTGAAGGCCTGCGGCAGCGATAGCCCGACCACCGACAACGAGCGCTCCCGGCTCGGCGCCGGCAGCCCGACCGATGCGAAGGCCTCTCCTTGCGCTGCCACGATCATGTGCTGGCTGTCGACGAGGGTGCCGTCGACGTCGAAGACGATGAGAACCATGGGGGTACGGGTCGCCTCGCTGTCGCGCCGGGGGCGGCCCGGCGGCCCTCAGGGCTTGGCGCGGGCCGGCTGCTGGCCCGGCTGGATCCGCTCATAGCCCAGGCGGCAGCGGATCAGGAAGCGGCGTCGCGCACCGCCCTTGAGGCTGCGCCGCTGCGAGGCGCGGTTGCAGGCGGCGTAGCTCGGGCGCCGCCGCCGGGGCGTCGCCGCGCGCTCGGGCGTCGCTGGCCGGGCGGCCGGAGCGCTCCCCTCCGCCGGCGCCGCGCGGCCGTCCTGGTGGCGCCCATCCGGCCGGGCCGACGCTGTCTCTTTTACACCTCTGAACC
>NZ_JBEXZS010000238.1:0-32645 GCF_040593685.1 Methylobacterium sp. EM32
GGTTCGGGTGCCGGGTCCGCAGCCGTCGGAACCGTCGCGACGGGCGCGCGACGGGGACGGCGCGCGGGGAGGGGATCGAGGATCGCGACGGCGAGGCCGGGCGCGCCGTCCGGCAGGGCGGCGGGCAGGCAGGCGCAGAGCAGGGGCGGGGCGAGGCGCCCGGCGAGGCGCAGGCGCTCGAGCCGCGGCTGCGCCGTCCCGACGGGCAGGGCCAGGGAGCCGCGCAGCTGCGCCGGAAGGCTCAAGGAGGGGTCGATCCGCCCGTCCGGACCGGCGATCGACTCGCGCAAGGAGGCGGCGCCCGGGGAGGCGTAGAGCAGGTGCGTGGCCGTGCAGTCGAGGAGCAGGACCGCGCGATCGTCGCCGGCGATCCGCTGCCCGAAGGCCGGAACGGCCCGCAGGGCCTCGATCGTCGTCTCGAAGAGCACGTCCCGACCCACTGCCTCTCCCCACGCCACGCCACGCGCCCGGCACGACGGCCGATCCCCCGACCGGCCCGCCGCGAGAACCGGCCCCGCCCATACTGCTTTAAACCAACTGACCCCTTCCCGCACCGGCACGAAATGCGCAGTCGCTGCGTTATCGTGCCGTCAACCTTAATGACGCTCGAAAAGGTGGCATTTCGCCCGAAGCGTGCTATTGTGCAGTGCACAAACGTGCCGGGCCCCCAAAAGTGCCGTGCCCGCAGCGTGCCGCGTCAGGGGCCGCGCCAAACAACGAGGAGACGAACATGACCCAGACCCCGAACTACGAGATCCCGACCGAAATGCGGGACTTCGCGGAGAAGAGCGTCGAGCAGGCCCGCAAGGCGTTCGACTCGTTCCTCGGCGCGGCGCGCAAGACCGCCGACACCCTCCAGGGCTCGGCCGAGATGGCCCGCACCAATGCCCAGGAGACCTCGAGCCGCGGCTTCTCCTTCGCCGAGCAGAACGTGAACGCCGCGTTCGACCTCGCCCAGAAGCTCGTCCGCTCGAAGGACGTGCAGGAGGCGATGCAGCACCAGGCCGAGTTCGTGCGCAGCCAGTTCGCCGCCATGCAGACGCAGGCCCGCGAGTTCGGCGGCCTCGCCCAGAGCGCGATGCAGCAGAGCGCCGAGAACGCCAAGCAGGCGATGCAGCAGGGCGCCGAGCAGGCCCGCAACGTTATGCAGCAGGGTGCCGAGCAGGCCCGCCAGGCGATGCAGAAGGGCACCGACGCCGCCCGCAGCGCCACCGACCAGGCCACCAACGCCGCCAAGGACGCCGCGTCCTAAGACGCGCCTTCCAGGCCGACTGTCAGGACGGCCACGGCCGCGCTCCGCGAGGGGCGCGGCCTTTTTTTGTATTCACGAACGATCCAGGCGGAGCTGGGACACTTCTGCTCGACCGGATTCATACCCTCCGCGTCATTCCGGGGCCGCGAAAGCGGAGCCCGGAATCCAGAACCGCGGATGGTTCAGGATCAAGAGACGATCGTTCCACTCTGTTCTGAGACACCTGAGTGTCTGGATTCCGGGCTCCGCTTTCGCGGCCCCGGAATGACCATGGGTGTGTTACGTCCGACAGCGACCGTCCGCAGGCCTCAAACCGCGTCACACCACGTCCGACGTCTTGCTGCGGTGCAGCGGACCGATGCCGACCTCGATCTCATCGAGACCGTCATCGGCGTCGAGATCCTCGGCGCCGGACCGGTGGACCGGCGGATCGCAGGCGCGGATCAGCCGGACGATCTGCATCGCCCGGTCGGCGCAGTCGGGCGAGATGCGGGCGATGTCCTCCGCGAGTTCGAGGACCGCGTCGAGGGTGCGCTGCCACTGGGCCGAGGTGGTCACGGCGGATCTCCCTGGCTCGATCTCGCGGCGCGGCCCCCCGGCCGCACCGGCCACGATTTGCCGCGCCGGGGTGGTTCGGCTACCGAAGCGGCACCGGGGCGCCCTGCGCGCGGCGTCACGCAGGGTAACTCCCCGCCAGAGAGGAACGCAATGATGCGAGGGTTCGTTCGCGCCGGCCTGTCGTCGGCCGTCCTTTTGGTCGCGGTCCTGACCGGCTCGGCTCAGGCCCAGTACTACCGGGAGGACGCGCCCCCCGGCTACGGTTACGACCGCTACGAGCGTCCGGCTCCGCGGCGCGCGGTCGGCTACAATTGCGATGCGGTGCAGCGCGGCTTCACCGGGCCGCAGCCCTATTCCTGCCCGCTGCCCGGCCCGCGGCCGCTCGGCGCCCGCTGCTTCTGCGACGTGCCGCTGGCGAGCTTCAGCGCCCCGCAGCCGCCGGCCCCGGGCCGCGTGTCGCCCTGACGAACGAAGAGGGCCGCCCCCGAGGGCGGCCCTGTCCTGGATCGACGATCGGTCCCGGTAAGCTTCAGTTCAGCACCACCACCTTGGCGCCGACCTTGACCCGCGAATACAAGTCGGTGACGTCATCGTTGGTCATGCGGATGCAGCCGGAGGACACGGCCTGGCCGATCGTGTCGGGCTCGTTCGAGCCGTGGATGCGGTAGAGGGTGCCGCCGATATACATCGCGCGGGCGCCAAGCGGGTTGTCGATGCCGCCGGCCATGTAGCGCGGCAGGTCGGGGCGGCGGGCCAGCATCTCCTTCGGGGGCGTCCAGGACGGCCACTCGCGCTTGGCGGTGATCGTCTTCGTGCCCGACCAGGTGAAGCCCGGGCGGCCGACGCCGACGCCGTAGCGCAGGGCCATGCCGTCGCCCAGCACGAGGTAGAGCCGGCGCTCGGCGGTGGAGACCACGAGCGTGCCCGGCGCGTAGCCGCCGTTGAAGGGAACCAGCTCGCGCGGGATTGGGGCGACCTGCGCCTGATCGGTGCTGCCGGCGGCTTGGCCCTGGCCGTAATACCCCTGCGTGCGGTAGCCCGGCGCGTCGTAGGGCTGGCTGGCGTAGTAATCCTCGCCGGGATTGGCGTCGAAGGGATCGTAGGGCGCGGCCTTGGCCGGCGCGGAGGCAAGAACGCACACGCTCAGAGCGCCCGCCAGGGCGGTAGCGAAGATCTTCATGGCCGGAGCCTTACCTCAGCAGTTACCTTTGCTGTACAATGCTGTCCCGGCTCAGTGGTTCCCGGTTAAAGCGACGCTAATGGCGAAGGTGGAGTACCGAGTCCGGTGGAACGGTTCACGGCCGGTTGACCGGGAAGGTCGCATCCGAGCGACCGGCCGGACGGATCAGGGTACCTCGTCGGTATGGACCTGGAAGCCGGCGAGCAGCGAGGGGCCGAAATTGGTCGAGATCGCCACGTCGGTGGCGTCGCGGCCCCGCGCCATCACGATGCGGCCGATCCGCGGCGTGTTGTGGCGCGCGTCGAACGTGTACCAGCGCCCGCTCAGGTACACTTCGAACCAGGCCGAGAAATCCATCGGATCGGGCACCGCCGGCACGCCGATATCGCCGAGATAGCCGGTGCAGTAGCGCGCCGGAATGTTCATGCAGCGGCAGAAGGTGACGGCGAGGTGCGCGAAGTCGCGGCACACGCCCTCGCGCTGGTTGAAGCCGTCCAGCGCTGAGCGGGTCGCGTCGGCGCGCTGGTAGTCGAAGCGGATCCGCTCGTGGACGTAGTCGACGATGGCCTGCACCCGGGCCCAGCCTTCCGGCGTGTGGCCGAAGAGCTGCCAGGCGGTGTTCGACAATTTGTCGGTGTCGCAGTAGCGGCTGCCGAGCAGGTAGACCATCACGTCGTCGGGTAGATCCTGCACCGGGTGCTGCACCGCACCCAGCGCGACCTCGTCCGGCCAGCCGCTGTCCTGGACCAGGAAGTCGGCCGAGACGGTCAGCCGCCCCGGCGGGGCGACGATCCGGGTGCAGGTGTTGCCGTAGCGGTCGGCATAATCGCGGGCCGGGATCGGCGGGTCGAAGCGCATCGCCGGCGAGGTGAGGCAATCGCCGAGCCGCGAGGGATGCACGCTGAGCATCAGCAGCATCGGCGTCGGGGCCGGGGAGTCGAAGGTGATCGCGTACCCGGTCCGGATCCTCATGACGGTGCTGGCTCCCTGATGCTGCCGATGGGGCGATGCCATCGGGACAACACAGGGTAAGGCCCCGGCGTCGCCGCGGGTTGCGCGAAGAATCGGCAGGCGCTGACCGAAGTTTCGTCGCCTCGGTCAATCCGCGACCAGGGGCGGGCGATTCCCGGCGGGCGCGCGTTGATTCAGCCGCGCCGGGCCCGCGCCTCGAAGGCCGCCGCCATCGTGTCGTCGTGGCGCCCCAGGGTCTCGAGCCGCTCGGCCCGCCGGCTCTGCTCCCGGCTCTCCTCGCCGGGGCTCAGCTCGGCGAAGACCCGTGCCTGCTCGGCCTGCTGGCGGTGACGCTCCGCCTGCTCGCGGAAGAAGGCCGCCTGCTGCCCCGCCGTCGCGGCGTACTCGGCCTGGTAGCTGTCGCGCTCGTTCGTCTTCATCTCCAGATCCCCCGATCTGTCCAGCCGGTCTCTTCTCGGCCCGGTGTCTTTCGGCTTAACCCCCTGGAGGCCGCGCGGCGCTCGGTCGCGCGACCGTAACACGAACTTAAGGCACGAACGGCGTGTCGATCAAATCCGCCGAAAGGAGCCGGGCGGCGCCCTACGCCACCGGAGAGCGCGGCGTGCGCGCCGCCTGCTCGGCGAGGGCCAGCAGGTCGGGCGCCCGATCGATCGGCACCGCCTGCGGCGGCAGCTGTGCTTCCGGAACGCGGGCCTCGGGCCGGGGCGGCTGCGCCACGACGAGGTGGATCGTCGGCCAGAGCGTCGCCACGGCGCGGGCGAGCCCCGCCCCGTCGAGGGCGCCGTCGCGCTCGGTCGGCAAGCCGATCAGCACCAGGGCGACCTCGCCGCCATTCACGCGCAAAGTCTCGAGCCCGGCATCCGGATCGAGGCAGCGGATCGTCTCGAGGCCGGCGCGCCCCAGGAGCGAGGCGGCCTCGCTCGCGCCGGGCACGTCGCCGACCAGCAGGGCCAGACGTCCGGCGGGGATTCCACCGGGATGGCCGGCCTCCGCCCCGTCGCCGGCCTGCCGCACGCGGCCGGTCTCCCGAGTCGTCGCGACCTCGCGCGCTTCCAACTGGCGCAGGAGCGCGCTCAGCCGCTCCGGCACCGACTCGGCCACCAGGCCGTCATAGGCCGCGGCGAGGCCCGCCCCGAGGGCGTCGAGGGAGAGAGTGGGTGTGAGTGGCGTGCCGCCCGTCCGGCACCCGGCGCCCGCCGCGCCCATCGTCACCTCCTGATTCCGTCGTTGCGATCAGGAGGATAAATCTCGACGCGCGGCGAGGTTTCCCCAGAAGACGGCGGTGACGTACAGCTTTTTCGCGAGCTCTCAGGGGGTATCGGCGGCGTAGGCCATCACGCCCATCAGGGCGCCGACGTCGCGGTAGCGGGCGCCGCGGGTGCTCATCATCGCCTCGAACTTGTCGTGGACCTGCGCCACCGTGAGGCTGCGGGCCTTCCGGCGGCCGACGCGCTCGTAGAAGATCGGGCGGTTCGCCTTGGCGGGCTTCGGCAGCAGGGCGGCGGCCTCGGCCTTCGGCTCCTCGACCACCTTGGCCATGAAGCGCTCGGCGTCGTCCGGCCCGAGGAAGTGGGCGAGGTAGGTCTCGCCCAGGGTGAGGTCGCGGCCGATCCGGGCGGCGATGCGCGCGGCATCGCGCTTCAGCATCTCGCCCGCCATCAGGGCGGAGAGGGAGGGATCGCGACGCAGGTCGAGGATGCGGGCGCGCTCGGACGGATCGGCGACGCCGTTATCCTCGCCGATCAGCCCCGCCTCGCGGGCGTAACCGTGCTGGGGGCCGAATTCGCGCATCACCTGCAGCCAGGTGCGCTCGATGAACTGGTAGAGGCCGGTGGCGGAGGAGGTCCGGGCCTGGACCTCGGTCAGGAAGCTCGATTCCTTGTCGGCCACCGCCATCAGCAGCACCGGGTCGGTGCGCACGGTCGCGGCGGCCCGCACGATGGTCTGGACGAGGTGGCGCCGGATCCGCATCGGCCCGAAGCTCAGCACCTCGTTGGGGTCGCCCCCGGTGCTGGCCGCGAGCAGGTCGTCGTAGGATACCCGATCGACGCCGGAAGAGCCGAGGGCGGTGTCGAGGTCGTGGACCGGCTCGCGCAGCGGCGCGATCGTGGCGGCGTCGCGGGCGGGTGCCGGCTGGGCCTTGGCGGTCTGGATCTGGATGGTCTGGATCTTGGGCGTCGGCATCACCAGGAGGTCGGCCATCATGGTGACGGCCGGGCGGGCGGTCATCAGGTCGGCGCCGTACTGGTGCAGCAGGGCGGAGAGACCCGCCGCGAAGCACCCCGCCGCGAGCAGCGTGCGCGCCATGACCGGCACGCCCCCGTGGGCGGCGCGGCTGCCGAGGGACAGGGCGTCGCCCGAGAGGACGTTCCCGGAGAGGGCGATCCCCGGCGTCCCCGCCATCCGCAGGCCGCCCCGCTGTGCCGGTCCGTCCGCTCGACGTCTCATATGGTGTATCGCCCCGGTTTCCACGCCACTGGGACGCAAGAAGCCGGTGAGATGTGGCGATAAAACGGCGACGCTGGCACAGCTCAGCGTCGTCTCACATAAGCTTCGCCGTACGAACCGCCGAGCATTCGGGTCCCGTTACGGCCAAGCTTGACCTGAGGAACCGTTCCGGTGACTGCGAATGCCGATGCTGCAGTGCGGCGAAGCGCCTCCCGTTCAGCGGGTGGCGGGCTGGACGGCGGTGTCGCGGTCGCGCTGGCGCTTGTTGGCCTGATGGCGGCCGAGCGCACAACCGGCGGCGGCACCCGCGAAGGTGTGGCCGACCGCGTGGCCGGCGATGCCGCCGACGACCGCGCCCTTGATGCAGCCCTTCGCCTCGGCGGCTCCGGCGAAACCGGCCAGACCCACGGCCAGCACGGCGCCGGCGATCGTCTTGCGCATGGTCATCTCCCGTACGTCACGTCATGGACGTCACTGAACAGGCCAAGTCGTCATCCGGTTCCCTCGCCCGCGTGACCTAAGCCGAGGCGCGACCGCATTCGAAGGACGTCGCGCTCAGGCGTGCGCCAGGACGTAGATCTGCAGCGCGACTTCGACGGCGAGGAGGAATGCGATGACCGCGAGGAGCAGGGCCAGCACGGCCTGGCCGCGGGTGTCGAACAGCGCCAAGATCTGGGCGACGACGCTCGGCACCAACCGCCCGGCCGTCATGCCGGGCGGCACCGGGCCCGGATCCGCCGGCATCCCCGCCCGCCGGGATCCTGCCCCGGGCGACGCCCCGATGTCGTCGGGCTCGACATCCGCCGGCCTGGAACTTCCCGGCCTGGGCTCCTCGGCCGTGAAGTCCCGCGGCCGGAATTCCTGGGTTTCGAAGCTCGGCCGGTAGGCGCCGACCGGCACCTGGATCCGGACCGGCCAGAACCGGCCCTCGTCGGCATAGACCTCGTCGAGGACCCGGCGCAGGCGGCCGGCCTCGACCCGCACGCTCGGATCGTTGCTCGGATCGAAGCTGTCGGCCCGGCCGAGGGCCTGGGTGGCGATGGTGTAGGCCTTGATCGCCTCGCCCCGCCCGGACAGTTCCTCGTCGACGATGTAGCTCAGGAAGGCGGCCAGCTTCTGCGACCGCCGGAATGCGGGGGCGCGCAGGCAGCCGTCGAGGCTGCGGCGCACGGCCTCGGCGGAGACAGGGTCCGTGCTGGTCTCTTCCTTCATCACAGCTCAGTCCGGCCCGCCGATCGATGCGAGATGACCACTACAATCATTGGCATGAAAGGTTGCTCCATCCATTGTGCGTATGATTGCGAGGTGCGCGACCTCGTCGTCCAGAGCATTGTCCGACGAAGTGGAGACCGGTTCGTCGAAGAAAATGCGACAAAACAAAGACTTAGAGAGCTTCGCGATGGCAGCGTGATCGTAGGGCGCTCCAGAGGTCCGACGCCGTAACGAGAGCACGGACTCCGTCGTGATCGCTGCGATCTGCTGCCCGTTGCGATGTGGCGCGCAACTTGGTTCGCGGCTTGGCGCCGCGCCTGTCGGCCCGATCCGACCGCGTCGGGGGGCGGCTTCCTCTCCGGCAATAGCCGGGGCGAGTATTCGAGGGAGCTTAACCGATCGCTAACCATATCGGCCGGAAGATCCGACGAAGCTGACCGCACCGAGGTGATCCATGCCGCAAGCTCAGACCCGCCCGCTGCCCACGGCGTTCGCGCGCTATCCGATCCCGCTCGAGCTGCTGGCCGTCCTGCATCGCGCCAGCGAGGACGATGTGGATGCCCTGGTCTCGCGCATGCCGGTGACCGGGCGGGCGCGGCTGGCGGCCTATTGCACCGACAAGGACCACCTGCACCGGCTCGGCCTGCGCATCGCCGGCACCTGCGACGAGGCTGCCCTGGTGCGGGTCGTCGGGGCCGATGCCGGGGCGAGCCTCTACGCCCAGTCGCGTCCGACCGGGATGCTGCCGAGCTGAGGCGGCCGCCCAGCATCATGACGCCATCACTGCCGAGGGGCTGCATTGCGCGGCCCCTCGTTGCGTTGGCGGTCATGCACCGGCCGCGTCGCCCGACTCGCACCGGCCATCGGTTCCGGGAAAGGCATCGGGACAGCGAGGCACCAAGAAAAAAGGCCGCTCTTGCGAGCGGCCCGAAGTCTAGGGAGGAAACGCCCAAAGAGGGCTGCAAGGCCGCGACGCCATCGCGACCGTGCGATGCACAAACTAGCGTGCGCCGCACAAAACGCAAGCGGTATTTTCGGTTTCGCGCGCAACCGAAATGAATGGCAGCGCTGCACTCCCGTTCGAGCTTTCGAAAACTGGTTTCGGATCGGCGCGTTCGCGGGCCCGAGCCTTGGGCGCCGCAGCCCAATGGGCGAGGGGACGGGGCAGGAACCGGCTCAAGGTGGCGAGGGTTGAGCGGGCACAACAACCCTCGGAGGAAATCTGATGACCCGCTTTACCGTTCTCGGTGCCGGACTGATCCTGCTCGCCGGGACGCTCGGTGCGGCTGCCGGCCCCTGCGCTCCCGGCCAGGTCCCGGGACAGACCGCGCAGAAGATGGACAAGAGCTCGAACGTCGATCCGCCCGCCACCGCCTCGGTGACGCCCGGCGCGAAGGCCGAATCGCCCGGCACGGTTGGGGCGATGCAGAATCTCGGCTCGCAGACGGCGACCTCGCCGGCCGATGTCAGCCGGCAGTCGAAGGGCGAGAAGACCGCCGCGCAGCAGGCCAACGACTGCTGAGGTGAGGGCGCCGTCCAGTTGCAACGCGATCGGATGGTGCTCGGGTCCGGCGAACCGTTTGGCGATGACGACACAGGCTCCTCTCGCGAGGAGCCTGTGTCGTGCGTCGTTCCCAGATACGGCATCGCAGGCCTGAATCGTCGCAGATCTCAGCGCGCCCGCATCCGGGCAGCGCCGGCCGCGTTGCCCTGGCGAACCTCCGGTACGCGGCGCCTTCCGGCCGGCACCGGAAGAGAGAGACGACAGGAGAGGAGGACAGACATGGCCGACCGGACGCCCGAGATGGCCAGGGCCCAGATCGCCTACGCGCTGCAGGCCAAGCGCGAGTCGCTGGCGGCGGCGACAGACGTCCTGCGGACCTCACCCGAGGATGGCGAGGCGCGCCGCACCGTCGAGCGGCTGACCGAGGATGTCGGCCGTCTGGAGATCCAGCTGCGCGGCGCGGCTTGAACGAGGGGCTGGCCCGGAGCGGTCAGGCCGTGGCCGCGCCCTTCAGGTAGCCCTTCGCCCGCAGGTACTCCCGCAGGACGAGGCAGATCGCCTCGCCGCGGGAGAGCTGCTCGACGGCGGCGAACTCGGTCAGGGCCCGCGCGAGGTCGTCGGGGATGTGGAAGGCTTCTTCGTCGCGGACGGGCTCGGGGTTGTCCGGCCCTTCGGGCATCTCGCTGGTATCGGTCATCGGGCGCCTCCGGCTCGGTTCCGGGTATCGCGCCGCGGGAGCGATCGTTCCGCCTACCGCCAATGGTCACCCTCGATCGGGCGGGCGCCGCATCGGATGGCGCGCTTGCCCGGCCAGCGCACCCGGCGGACGATCGGCGCGAGCCCGGAGCGGGGTGGGCATGAGGGAGATCGGGCATGGGACCGGACACGCTGACCGCGCTGAGGCGCATCGCCGGGCTGGCGGGTCTCGCCTGTCTGCCGGTGCTGGTCTGGCTGTCCTGGATCCCGAAGGATTGGGAGATGCGCACCGGCGCGGCCGGCCAGCTGGAGCACCTCGTCGCCTATGCGGGCACGGCCGGCCTTCTCGGCCTCGGCTCTCCCCGCGGGCCGGACTGGCGGCTCGCCCTCGCCCTCGGCCTGCTCGCGGGCATCCTGGAGGTCGGGCAGATCTGGGTTCCGGGCCGCACCGCGCAAGTCGTCGACTTCGCGGCGAGCGCCGGCGGTGCCCTGCTCGGGCTCGCCGCCGCGCGCATCCTCGCCGGCCGCCGGATCGCGGCCGGGCAAGATTCGTTGCAGAAAGTCTCGTCGGTGGCCGTCAGGCCGCCCGCACCATCCGCGGCCGGGCCGGGCGCGAGGCCAGGCGCACGGGCTCTTCCGGTCCGCGCACGGTGAGGGCGAGGCTCACGGTCATGACGGCCTCGCCCGCCCGGTCGCGCACCCGCACCTTCAGGTCCGAGAGATCGGCGCCGGGCAGGCCGGCCGCGGCGAATTCGATCGCCGTGCGGGTCGCCTCGCCCCGGATCTCGTCCTGGCTGCACAGAATCAGCCCGATATCGTCCCGGCACTGCCAGGCACCGGCGCTCAGATCGAAGAAGTAGCGCTGCACACCGTCCTCCCCTCGTTCTGGGGAGAGATGTGCACAGACCATATGGCCTATGCTTTAACAAATTTGAAAGGATTGGTCCGGATCGGCCATCGTGACCGGCCTGTGTTGCGCCCGGGCATCGATCCACGCGCGATCCGGTCCGCGGCCTCAGGCCGCGAGGGTCGTGGTACCGCCACCCCGGCTCGAACGGGGGACCTCTAGATCCACAATCTAGCGCTCTAACCAACTGAGCTATGGCGGCTCGCGACGGGGGGCTGTGTAGTCCGGCCGGAGCGCCGTGGCAAGCGCCGTTCGGCGGCTTTCGCACCGGAAGGGTGGGAAACTGCGCCGGCTCAGTCCGGAATCCCGATCGACCGACTGGCTCTCACGCCCTAAACCGCTGCCGGCGCCCGCCCTTTCCCTCGAGAGCCCGCCCGACGGTCCGATGACGTCCAAATCCGAGACGGTCCGCCGCTCCCTCACGGAGAGCGCCCTCGTGCTGGCGCCGGGGGCTCTGCGCGCCTGGGTGCGCGGCGGCGAGATCGGCCTGATCCTGCTCGCGGCCCTCGTCGGCTGCGTGTCGGGAGTGCTGGTCAGCGCCATGGGCTGGGCCGCGCAAGCCGCCCACGAGTGGCTGTTCGGCCTCGACCTCGACGAGCGCCTGAGCGCGACGGCCCGCGTGTCGCCCCTCGTGGCCCTCGGCGTGCCGGCCCTCGGCGGGGCGCTGCTCGGCCTGGCGGTCTGGCTCGGGGGCCGGGTCCGGCGGGTGCCCGGCAGCCCGGTGATCGACCCGATCGAGGCCAACGCCCTCCATGGCGGCCGGCTCTCGCTGCGGGATTCGGTGCTGGTCGCGGTGCAGAACCTGATCTCAAACGGCTGCGGCGCCTCGGTCGGGCTCGAGGCCGGCTACACCCAGATCTCCGGCGGGTTCGCCTCGCGGCTGGGCCTGAGCTTCGAACTCCGCCGCAACGACATGCGGGTGCTGGTGGGCTGCGCGGCGGCGGCCGCCATCGCGGCGGCGTTCGGGGCGCCCCTCACGGGGGCGTTCTACGCCTTCGAGCTGATCATCGGCACCTACGCCATCGGGTCGCTGACCCCGGTCGTCACCGCGGCCTTGGCCGGCGCCTTCGTGTCGCGGGCTCTCCTCGGGCACCAGACCGTCATCACGATCGGGGCCACCCCGGCGGTCGGCCCGGCCGACTACCTGCCGACGCTCGGCCTCGGGCTGATCTGCGCCGGGCTCGGCATCCTGATCATGCAGGGCGTCACTCTGGTGGAGGAGGGGGTGCGCCGCACGAAGGTGCCGCCGCTCGCCCGGCCGGTCCTCGGCGGCCTCGCCGTCGGGGCGCTGGCGCTGGTGGCGACGCCGCAGGTGCTCTCGGCCGGGCACGGTGCGCTCCACCTCAACCTGTCGGAGGACGGCGCGACGGTCGGCGCGGCAGGGCTGATCCTGATTTTCCTCGCCAAGGCGCTGGCCTCGGCGATCTCGATCGGAACGGGGTTCCGCGGCGGGCTGTTCTTCGCCTCGCTGTTCCTGGGCGCGCTCGCCGGAAAAATCTTCGTGATGCTGGCCCCGCCGCTCGTCGCCATGGTGCTGCCGCCGGTGACCTACGCGGTGGTGGGGATGAGCGCGCTCGCCGTCGCGGTGATCGGCGGCCCGATGACGATGACCTTCCTGGCGCTGGAGGTGACCGGCGACTTTCCCATCGCCAGCCTGGTGCTGGTGGCGGTGATCGCCTCCTCGCTCACGGTGCGCAAGACCTTCGGCTACTCCTTCGCGACCTGGCGCTTCCACCTGCGCGGCGAATCGATCCGCAGCGCCCACGACGTCGGCTGGATCCGCACCCTGACGGTGGGCCAGCTGATGCGGCGCGAGGTCCGCACGGTGCGCAGCGACACCACGCTCGCGGCGTTCCGGCGCGCCTTCCCGCTCGGCTCCGGCACCCAGGTCGTCGCCGTCGACGAGGCTGGGCTCTATGCCGGCATCGTGCTCGTCGCCGAGGCCCATGCCGCGCCGATCGACGACAAGGCCACCGAGACGAAGGTCGCCGATCTTCTGCGCTACCGCGACCAGGTGCTGGTGCCGCAGATGAACGCCAAGGAGGCGGTCGCCCTGTTCGACAAGGCCGAGAGCGAGGCGCTGGCGGTGGTCGAGAGCCGCGACGCCGGCCGGGTGATCGGGATACTCAGCGAGAAGCACACCCTCAAGCGCTACAGCGACGAGCTCGACCGCCAGCGCCGGGCGAGCGTGGGGGAGGTGGCATGATTCAGGGGAATTGCACGCGCCATTGACCGGGAGTGCGGGATGGGCGACGCGGGGGCGCCATAAACAGGAGGAGACACCCATGCCGTCAGCCCAGCGCACCTACCGCATCGCCGTGATCCCCGGGGACGGCATCGGCAAGGAGACGGTGCCGGAGGGGGTGCGCGTGCTGGAGCAGGCGGCCAAGCGTCATGGCTTCACGCTGCAGCAGGACTGGTTCGACTTCTCGTCCTACGACTACTACGCCAAGCACGGCCGCATGATGCCGGAGGACTGGAAGGCGCAGATCGGCGGGCACGACGCGATCTTCTTCGGCGCTGTCGGCTGGCCGGAGAAGATCCCGGACCACGTCTCGCTGTGGAACTCCCTGATCCTGTTCCGGCGCGAGTTCGACCAGTACATCAACCTGCGGCCCGTGCGGCTGATGCCGGGCGTGCCGAGCCCGCTCGCCGGCCGCAAGCCCGGCGACATCGACTTCTGGGTCGTGCGCGAGAACACCGAGGGCGAGTATTCCTCGGTCGGCGGCCGCATGTTCCAGGGCACCGACCGCGAATTCGCCGTGCAGGAATCGGTCTTCACCCGCCGCGGCACCGACCGGGTGCTGAAATTCGCCTTCGAGCTGGCGCGCAGCCGGCCGAAGAAGCACCTGACCTCGGCCACCAAGTCGAACGGCATCTCGATCACCATGCCCTACTGGGACGAGCGGGTGCAGGAGATGGCGCGCCACTATCCCGACGTCGCCTGGGACAAGTACCACATCGACATCCTGACGGCCCACTTCGTGCTGCATCCGGACTGGTTCGACGTGGTGGTGGCCTCGAACCTCTTCGGCGACATCCTGTCCGATCTCGGCCCCGCCTGCACCGGCACGATCGGCATCGCGCCGTCGGGCAACATCAACCCGGACCGGGACTTCCCGTCGCTGTTCGAGCCGGTCCACGGCTCGGCGCCGGACATCGCCGGCCAGGGCATCGCCAACCCGATCGGCCAGATCTGGTCGGGCGCGATGATGCTGGAGCACCTCGGCGAGAAGGAGGCCGCGGCCGAGATCGTCGCCGGCATCGAGCGCGTGCTCGCCGAGCGCACCCTGCGCACCCGCGACCTCGGCGGCAACGCCGACACGGCGGCCTGCGGGCTCGCGGTGGCGGAAGCCATCGGGTGATGCGGGTGGGCGTCCGGCACGGCCGGGCGCCCGTTCGGTGCCGAGTGGCCCGCAAGGCACCGGCACGCCGCCTCCGCGGCGGCGTCGCAGCCGGAGCGTAGGCGGGGCGCGGTCCGGAACCATTTCCCACACCTCCTCGTTGCGGCCCGGCACTGCAGCGACCCGTGCCATCGGCCGTGCGGGCGCAGTGTCGGGAGAGGGTCATGAGCAAGTCGATTCGCGGCAAGGCGCTGCGCGGAACCATGACGGCCGCCTTGCTGGCTTTGGGCGCGGCCACGGCGCTCGCGCAGGGCGGCGCCGGCGGCGGGGCAGGCGCCGGCGGTGGTGCAGGTGCAGCCGGCGGAGCCGCGGGTGGCGCCGGGGGCGGAGGCATGGGTGGAGGCGGTGCCGGCGGTGCCGGCCAGCAGCCGGGCGCTCCCGGCGGCCGGGCCGGCGGCGAGGGTGCCCAGCCAGGCGCCGGCGGGAGCGGAGCCGAGCAGGGCGAGCGTGGCGGACGCGGGGCCGAGCCGGGCGGTGAGCGGGGCGCTGAACGCGGTGAGCGTGGCGAGCGCGGGGCCGAGCGCGGTGAACGCGGCGAGCGGGGTGCCGAGAGAGGCGAACGCGGGGAGCGTGGGGCCGAGCGCGGAGAGCGTGGTGCCGAGAGGGGCGAACGCGGCGAGCGCGGCGGTGGCCGGTCCGAGGCCCGGGGCGCCGTCTCGCGCCTCGACACCACGCAGCGCACCGAGTTCCGCCAGACCATCGTGCGCTCCGGCGTGCGACCGGTGACCGGCGTCAACTTCGCGCTCAATGTCGGCACGGCGGTGCCGCGCTCGGTGACGCTGCACACCCTGCCGCCGGCGATCCTCACCCTGGTGCCGGCCTATCGCGGCTTCCGCTACGTGCTGGTGCGGGACGACATCGTCATCATCGATCCCGACACCTACGAGATCGTGGACGTGATCCCGGGCTGAGGACGGCCGAGACAAACCCCTCCGGCTCAGGCACGGTCCTTGAGCCGGAGGATGAACACCGCGAGCTCGGATTGCCGCGACACCCCGAGCTTGGCGAAGACCTGGCGCAGCTGCGAGCGGGCGGTCTCGTGGCGGATGCCGAGGCTCTCGGCGGCCTGGACCAGGGAGCGCGACCCGTCCATCAGCAGGGCGAGCCGCACCTCTGCCGGGGAGAGCCCGAACCGGGCCAGGCGGTCCTGCCCCCCGCTCTCCGCTGCGGCCCGGCGCAGGACCACGAGGGCGAGCTGGTCCGGCGCCAGCAGCCGCGCCATGCCGACGACGCCGCGCAGGTCCTGGCGCAGGCCGATCGCGGTGACCTGCCAGGTCTCGGCGCCGATCCGCACCGGGCCCGGCATCCCCCCGCCCATCGGCGGGCCGCCGCAGGCGAGCGCCGCCTCGCGGGCCATCGCCCCGGCGAGGCGCGGGTCGCGCGCCTGGATCCGGTCGAGGGCGCCGACCCGCAGCACGTCGCCCTCGGCCAGCAGGACGTGGCCGGTGCGGCTCGCCTCGACGAGGCGCAGGTCCCGCGTCACCACGAAGGCCGGGTCGGCCACCCGCTCCAGCAGCGTCTCGCCGGCCGCGAAGGCGGCGCCGGCGGGGAAACAGGCCCGGTTGGTCTCGATCGCGCGGCGCATCCGCGGTCCGATCCGCTCCATCACGGCGGCGAGCCGGCCGTGCGCGCGCGAGGCCCGGGCAAGGTCGTGCTGCAGGTTGAGCACCGCGAGGCGCCCGTCGGCGTCGATGAGCTTGACCCCGCTCGAGGCCGTCATGCCGCCGAGGCGCGACAGCCAGTCGGCGTAGAACTCGGTGTGGCGCAGGGACGAGGCCGGCATCCGCTCCTCGGAATGCATCGACACCATCGTGGGGGTCGACAGGATCACCGAGATCCACGGGTTCACGGCGCCGTAATGCGCCTCGTAGGCTGCGACGGCGGCGGGGTCCCAGCCCCAGTAGACCAGGGGCAGCCCGGTCCCGGCGGCGGCGTCGACGACCTGGAGCACTGGCCACACCCCGGGCAGGAGGCGGCCGATCTCCGCCATCACGGTGTCCCAGGCCGCGGGATCGCAGGCGGCGTGATCGATCGCCAGCCCGATCTCCTCGCCCACCCGCTGCGCGTGCTCCGCCTCGCCCATCGCCGTCGATTCCGGATTGCCCGGGCCCCCGCACCGGTCCGGCAGGGTGTCACGGCGCCGGCGCGCGAGTCCAGGACTCAGGCTTCGAAATCGCGATTTCGCGAGCCGGGACAGCCTCTTCTTGAGGCATCTCCCGGCTTGCCCACGGTGACGCGCGGGACTAGGGTCCCGCCCGCTCGAAGACCCGGACGGCTTAAGCCCGGCCGGGCCTTGATCCCGAGCCCGGTTCTGCCGGGCACCGATCCCGAACCCGGCTCTGCCGGGCATTGATCCCAAGCTGTCCGGAGTCGAAGACCATGGGCTTTCTGGCCGACGCCCTCTCGCGCGTGAAACCCTCCGCCACCATCGTGATGACCCAGAAGGCGCGGGACCTGAAAGCCCAGGGGCGCGACGTCATCAGCCTGTCGGTCGGCGAGCCGGATTTCGATACGCCCGAGCACATCAAGCAGGCGGCGGTCGAGGCGATCCGCCGGGGCGAGACGAAGTATCCGCCGGTCTCCGGCATCGTGCCCCTGCGCGAGGCGATCGCCAAGAAGTTCAAGCGCGAGAACGGGCTCGACTACAAGCCGAGCCAGACCATCGTCGGCACCGGCGGCAAGCAGGTGATCTACAACGCGCTGCTCGCCACCCTGAACCCGGGCGACGAGGTGGTGATCCCGCGGCCCTACTGGGTGTCCTACCCGGAGATGGTCGGCCTGTGCGGCGGCACCCCGGTCTTCGCCGAGACCACGATGGCGACGAACTTCAAGCTCCAGCCCGAGGAGCTGGAGCGCGCGATCACCCCCAAGACCAAGTGGGTGATCCTCAACTCGCCCTCGAACCCGTCCGGCGCCGCCTACAGCCACGCCGAGATGAAGGCGCTGACGGACGTGCTGGTGCGCCACCCCCATGTCTGGGTGCTCACCGACGACATGTACGAGCACCTGGTCTACGGCGACTTCGCCTTCGTGACCCCGGCCCAGGTCGAGCCGGCGCTCTACGACCGCACGCTGACGATGAACGGCGTCTCGAAATCCTACGCCATGACCGGCTGGCGCATCGGCTACGCCGCCGGCCCCGAGCAGCTGATCAAGGCGATGGATTTCGTCCAGGGCCAGCAGACCTCGGGTGCGGCGACGATCTCGCAATGGGCGGCGGTCGCCGCCCTCGAGGGGCCGCAGGATCACCTCGCCGAGTTCCGCGCCGCGTTCCAGGTCCGGCGCGACCTCGTCGTGTCGATGCTGAACCAGACCAACGGCCTGCGCTGCCCGACGCCGGAGGGCGCGTTCTACGTCTACCCGTCCTGCGCCGAGCTGATCGGCAAGCGCACGCCGGAGGGCAAGGTGATCGAGACCGACGAGGATTTCGTTACCGAGCTGCTGATGGCCGAGGGCGTCGCCTCGGTGCACGGCTCGGCCTTCGGCCTCGGGCCCAACCTGCGCATCTCCTACGCGACCTCGAACCAGCTCCTGGAGGAGGCCTGCAGCCGCATCCAGCGCTTCTGCGGCTCGCTGCGCTGACGGCGCGCCGGACCCGCGCGTGATTCGACCCGGCGGGCTCGTGCCCGCCGGGTTTTTTCTCGGCGCCGGTCAAGCTCGCCGAGCCGGCGCGTTTAGACGCAAGCGCCGCGCCCGCATTCCGGTTGCGACCCCGCCCCGGTCTGGCTTACACGGGCCGTCCTCGATGCCGGCGCGCCCGGAGGCTTCCGGAACCCATCCGGGCTGTGCGGCAAAGAGGTCGGCGATGACGGGGTGGGGCGGACCAGTTCTCTGCAACCCATTCCTGTGAGGCTCAGTGGGCCGAGCAGTCGCAGGAGCGTCACGGGTTCGGGGAACAGGAACCGCGACCCTGGCGCATGGCCCACCAAACTTCGCTTGTCTCGCCGATCGGCCGCTCCCGTTGCGGGACGGTCCCTGCGAGCGGGCCGAGGCCCCCCGTTAAGCATTGTGGCCCAGGATCGGCGAAACGGGGCCGGATCGACGGCCCCGACGAGATCGCGGGTCCCGACCAGCCATGTGGCGCCTCCTCACCGGCGGAATCAAAGTCATCATCGCGATCGCCGCGCTGACTACGGCGGCGAACTGGATCGCCCTGCGCGAGAAGGACCGGGCGCCGGGCCCGGCCCTGGCGGCGATTCCGGATCCCGCCACCACCGGCGCGATCCAGCCCCGCAAGGCCGAGCCCGCCGCGGCCCGCCTCGACCAGCGCGGCCTCGGCCGGCTGATGACCGAGGCCTCGGGGGACGGGCGGCGGCGCTGAGCGGCTGTTTGGATCGGGCTCTGTTGATGTAACACCCACCGGGTCGTCCCCAGCTTAGATGCTCGGCCATACAAGACGCGGAACGGATAAGTCTGTGACGGCCAGCCGAACAGGCTCACAGATTGTGCGTGATGGACAACGACAGTCCTGCAGGAATTTTTTATCCCACCCGCGACCTCATCCTGAGGTGCGAGCGAAGCGAGCCTCGAAGGAGGCTTCCAGATCCCGGTGCGATTTCTGGAGGACTCCTTCGAGGTCAGTCGATCTTCGATCGACTGACACCTCAGGATGAGGTCGTAGGTGGGATAGATTGTGTCACGCGGTCGGTCAGGCTCCCGCGCCGCTGTCCCGTACCATGGTTTCTACCCCCGCAACATTGCCTCGACCCCCGCGGCGATCTCCAGGAGCCGCCGGTCCTGGCCGTGGCGGGCGAGCAGCATCAGGCCGACGGGCTTCGCCTGACCCGGCAGCGGCAGCGAGATGCCGGTGAGGTCGAACAGGTTCCCGACCATCGTGTTGCGCAGCATCAGGAGGTTGAGGCGTGAGAATGCCTCGTCGTCCTCCGCCACCGCGGCGATGGCGGGCGCCGGGACCGCCGTCGCCGGCAGGGCCAGCACGTCGAGGGGAGTGAGCCGCTCGTCGCCGGCCTCGATCAGCGCGGCGCGCCCGCGCATCATCCGGATATAGGCCGCGGCCGTCACGGTGCGGCCACGGGCGATGCGGGCGTGGACCCGGGGATCGAAGGCGGCGGCCTCGGCGTCGAGCCAGTCGGCGTGGATCTCCGACGCCTCGATTGCGGCGATCGGGCCGGCCGCCGTCGTCTCGGCCATGCGGGCGAGGAGGTCGTCGAATGCCGTGTCGTGGACTCGGGCGCCGGCCCCGCTCAGGGTGGAGAGAGCGGCCTCGAATCCTTGAGCCACCACCGGGTCGGTGTCGGTGAACAGGAGGCCGCGGGGCACGCCGATCCGCAGGTCGCGCAAGGGGGCCGCCCGGAGCGGACGGACTTCCTCGCCCGCCATCACGGCGTCGGCCGCCGCGCAGGCCTCGACCGAGCGGGCGAGCGGCCCGATCGAATCGAGCGAGGGCGAGAGCGGGAAGGCGCCGGCCAGCGGCACCCGGCGGGCGGTGGGCTTGAAGCCGACCACGCCGTTGAGCGCCGCCGGGATGCGCACCGAGCCGCCGGTGTCGGTGCCGATGGCGATGTCGGAGGTACCCAGCGCCGCCGAGACGCCGGCGCCGGCGGACGAGCCGCCGGGCACCAGGCTCGGGTCGGTTGCGTTGCCCGGCGTGCCCCAGTGCGGGTTGAGGCCGAGGCCCGAGAAGGCGAACTCGGACATGTTGGTTTTGCCAAGGATCACCGCGCCGGCCCGGCGCAGCCGGGCGACCACGGGGGCGTCTTGGAGCGCGGCCTCGGCCTTGCGGCGCAGCGACGAGCCGGCGGTCGTCGCCTCGCCCTGGACGTCGAACAGGTCCTTGATCGACACGATGGCGCCGTCGAGGGCGCCGAGCGACAGGCCGGCCTTGCGGCGCGCATCGGCGGCGTCGGCGGCGGCGCGGGCGGCCTCCGGGTAGAGCTTGGTGAAGACGTGCCGGCTCGCCGGCGCCTCGATCAGGGCGAGCCGGCGTTCGAGGTCGTCGCGGATGGTCGTCATCTCAATCGGTCTCCGGGGAAGGGGCAGCTGAGGGGGAGCGGGAGGGCTTGAGGGTGGTTCGGCGGCTCGTCAGCAGGATCCCGCCATTCCAGCCCAGATTGGTCAGGAGGGCGAGCGTCAGGGCAAGGGCCGGCCCCAGCCGCTCGATGGTGAGGGCGAGGATCGTGAGCGCCGCCACGAAGCCGAGGAGCCCCGGCAGACTCAGCACCAGCACCGTCGCGGTCGCCGCCCCGCCGATCCGCGGATGCAGGATCACCGCCAGGCTCACCATCACCACCGGCGCGAGGGCGAGGAGGCCCGCCGCCGAGGGCCCGGCGACGCGCCCGGCCAGCACCACGGCGACGACGAGCGCCATGACGATGCCGGCCCGCACCAGCACGTCGCGCCGCCGCCCGGGCCGGGCCGGCAGCGTGCCGCTCCGGCGCAAGGTCCGACAGGCACCGACGCAGGCGAGGATCACCAGCACGGCCGTCGCGACGGCGCCCGACAGCCCGCCGCCGAGATGGGCGAGCCCGAGCGCCGCGGCGACCCATGCCGCGAGCGCGGCAGCGAGCGCAGGCGCGACGCCGTGCCGGCGGGCCAGCCCCGCATAGGTCGCGATCAGCACGGCGGTCGCCGCGACGGCCGGCAGGCTCGCCACCGCGCTGGCGCGCAGGAACCCCGCATCGTGGTCGAGGGCGAGGAAGACGTAGGCCGGGCCGGCCGAGACCGGCAGGGTCGCGATCATCGCGCCGACGAGGGGCCCGGTCCGCTCGACCGCGAGGGAGGCGAGCACCACGATCGTGGCGCTCGTCAGCATCTTGGCGAGGAGCGCCGCCCAGAAGGCGGCGTCCCCGATCCCCGTCAGGGCGGCCAGCGACCCCATCGCGGGTTCAGGCTACCACGGGCAGCACGGCGATGTCGTAGGCGTGGGTCAGAGTGCGGCCGAGCACCGGATCCTCCAGCGCCATCTCGAAGCGCGCGGCCGGACGGATGCCGCCGATCGCCCCGAGGGTGCCGCCGAACATCACCGTACCGGGGGGCAGCTCCGGCCCGCCCGGGCGGCGCGCCATGAGGTCGCTCGGGGTGCGGAGCGCCGTCAGGCGGCCCTCCTGGTAGAGCACCCGCTCGCCGTCGATGGTGGCGTACGCCCGCAGCACCAGCTCGTCCCAGTGCGGCTCGACCTCGTCGAGGCGCCACAGGCCGGTGCCGACCGGCTTGCCGCACATCTGCTTGGACAGCGCGATGCCGACCGTCTCGGCCTTGCGGTCGGTATGGTCGGAACCGAGCCCGAGCCAGAGGCCGTCGGCGAGCGACACGATCACCGGCTCGGCCTCGCCGGAGGAATCCGGCCCCAGCACCTCGAGGCGGGAGCCTTGCGTCAGTGTCGCGGCGGCGGCCCGGTAATAGACCGGGACCGAGGAGGGCGGCGGCACGCCGATCGCCGCCAATTCGTCGATGTGGTGGCGGATCGCCGCCTCGTCTCGCCCAGCCCAGCCGGCGATCACCAGCGCCTCGGGCGCCAGCGCGATCGTGTCCCGGCGGCCCGCGGCCTCGCGATGGAAGGTCAGCATGTCTCTTTCTCCCTGATTCACTCGGCCGGCGCCAGATCGGCCGCGCTCTCGCGCCAGCGGGCGAAGCCGAGCACCAGCAGGCCCGCCAGCAGTTCCAGCCCGGCGACGAAGTAGAGCCCGTTGCTCGACGTGCCGGTCAGCGTGTTCGACAGACCGACCACGTAGGGAGCGACGAAGCCCGCGAGGTTGCCGATCGAGTTGATCGCCGCGATGGCGCCGGCCGCGGCGGTGCCGGCGAGAAACGTCTGCGGCAGCGACCAGAAGACCGGGAAGGCGGCGAGGATGCCGATCGCCGCGACCGTCAGCGCGACGAGCGCCAGCACCGCGTGGCCGATCAGCGCCCCGGTGGCGGCGAGGCCCGCGGCGGCGATCAGGCTGGCGACGGCGCAGTGCAGCCGGCGCTCGCCGGTGCGGTCGGAATGCGCCCCGGTCCACACCATCGCGATCGTGCCGGCGATGAAGGGGATCGCGGCGAGGAAGCCGATCGCGATGGCGCCCTGCACGCCGATCTCCTTGATGATCGACGGGGTCCAGAACGCGATCGTGGCGTTGCCGCTGACGATGCAGAAATAGATCAGCGCGCAGAGCCAGACCCGGCCGTCGCGGAGCGCGACCTTGAAGCTCGCCTCCTTGCCGGCGGCCCGCCCCTCGGCCTCGACCACCGCCGTCATCGCGGCGGCGACCTCCGGCTTGAGCCAGCGCGCGTCCTTCGGCCGGTCGGGCAGGAAGGCCAGCACCGCGGCGCCCGCGATCAGGGACGGGATGCCCTCGAGGATGAACAGCCACTGCCAGTTCGCCCTGCCGCCGACGCCGCCCATCGTGCCCATGATCAGCCCGGCGAGGGGGCCGCCGACCACGCCCGCGATGGCGAACGAGGTCATGAACAGGCCGTTGATGCGCGAGCGCTTCGCGCTCGGGAACCAGTAGGTCAGGTAGAGCACCACGCCGGGGAAGAACCCGGCCTCGAACACGCCGAGCAGGAAGCGGATGGCGTAGAAGGCCCATTCCGACTGCACGAAGGCGAGGCTCATCGAGGCGAGCCCCCACAGGATGGTGATCCGCGCCAGCGTCTTGCGGGCGCCGATGCGCTCCAGCAGCAGGTTGCTCGGCACCTCGAACAGGAAGTAGCCGATGAAGAAGATGCCGGCGCCGAAGCCGTAGACCGCCTCGCTGAACTTCAGGTCCGACAGCATCTGCAGCTTGGCGAAGCCGACATTCACCCGGTCGATCCAGGCCAGGATGAACAGGAAGACCAGGAACGGGATCAGCCTGAGCGTCGCCCGGCGATAGCCCTCGTCCAGTTCGTGCGTCGTCACCGTGTCCACCCTCGTCATCGCTCTTCTCCCGCGGTCCGCGAACCGGCCGCCCGGCGTGTGGTTCTGCAAGTACCATGCCTGTGATATTTCACAAGCCGGTCCAAGCGGGGCGTGCCCCGTGGTAAGGGGCGGGCAGCAGAAGCGGAGCGGTGAGCGGTGGTTGAAACGCGTGCAGGTTCGTGCCCAACCTTGTCGCAGAACGAGCGTGCCTATCGGCGGCTGAAGGACGACATCGTGGCGTTGCGGCTGAAGCCGGGCGACGCGCTGAACGAGGCGGGTCTCTGCGCCGAGCTGGGCCTGGGCCGCACGCCGGTGAACCAGGCCCTGCACCGGCTGATGCACGAGGGGCTGGTGCGCATCCTGCCCCGCAAGGGCGTGCTGGTGCAGCCGCTCTCGATGGACGAGTTCGCCCACCTGATCGAGGTGCGCCGCCTCACCGAGCCGGCTTGCGCTGCGCTCGCCGCCGGGCGGATCGGCGAGGCCGCCCTGGCCGAGCTCGACGCCGTCCTGGCAGCGCGCCCCGACGACCTCGACGCGATCCTCGAATCGGACCGGCGCTTCCACGCGGTCATCGCCGAGGCCTCGGGCAACCGGGTGCTCGCCGAGGTGCTCGCCGGGCTGCACGGGCGCTCGGTGCGGTTCTGGGCTTTGTCGCTCGCCACCGGCCACCACCTCGCGGAGGTGGCCGAGGAGCACGCTTCGATCCTCGACGCCCTGCGCCGGCGCGCTCCCGAGGCGGCGGCGGCGGCGATGACCGCCCACATCGATTCCTTCGCCCGCACCCTCGCCTCCCGGCTGGGGTGACGGACGGCCCGGCCCGGGGCATAGATGCGCCGCCATTCGGGGAGTCACGCGACCGATGACCGACATCCGCCCCCGCCGCAGCGCCCTCCTGGTGCCGGCCACCGCGACCTCCCTCGCGGCGGCCCGGGCCGAGCCCGCCGACGCGCTGATCCTCGATCTCGCCGACTCGCTCGAGCCCGCCGACAAGGAAGCCGGGCGAACCCGTCTCGCGGCGGCCCTGACCGAGGGCGGGTTCGCCGCTGCCGAGCTGGTGGTGCGGGTCAACGGCCTCGACACCCCCTGGGGCGAGGCCGACCTCGCCGCGGTGGCGGGGGCCGCGCCCGACGCGGTGCTGGTGCCGCGGGTCGAGGAGCCGGAGGACCTGGCCGGCATCGGCAGCCGCCTGCGCCGGCTCCACGCTCCGGAGCGGGTCCGGCTCTGGGCCGGGCTCGACACGCCGCTCGGCATCCTCGCGGCCGAGGCGGTGGCGAGCGCGGTGCGCGACGTCGATGCGCGGCTCGCCTGCCTCGTCGTCGATGCCGGCGCCCTCGCCCGCGAGGGACGGCTGCCGCCGGGCGCGCCGGAGGCCGGGCCGCTCCTCGCCTGGCTCGCGAACGCGCTCGCCGCCGCCCGCGCCCACGACCTCGACGTGCTGCTCGACCCCGCCGACCGCCTCGATATCGGCCGCGCCCGCGGCCTCGGCTTCGACGGGGCGGTGGTGACCGCGCCCGCCGGCGCCCGCCGGGCCGAGGCCGCCTTCGCGCCCGACCCGGACGCGCTCGCCGCCGCCCGCGCCCTCGTCGCCGCCTTCGACGCACCCGACGCCAGGGGGCAGGCCGGAATCGCGCATCTCGGCCGCACGGTGCTCCGGCGCGAGGCGGACGAGGCGCGCCGCCTCGTCGCACTGGCCGACGCCGTGGCAGCGCGTTCCGGAAGCCGGGCATGAGCGGGCTCGATCGCACGGAGCAGGAGACGGGCCGCCTCGACGTCGCGATCCGAATCCTCGATCCGCGCCTGACCGAGTGGGGTTTTCCGCGCTGGGGCTCGGCGCTGGCCGCCGGGCTCGACCTCCATGCCTGCCTCGACGCGCCCTTGGTTCTCGAACCGCAGGCGCCGCCGGCCCTGATCCCGGCCGGCTTCGCCCTGGCGATCCGCGATTCCGCCTGGTGCGCCATGGTCTATCCGCGCTCGGGGATGGGCCACCGCGACGGGCTGGTGCTCGGCAACACTGTCGGGGTGATCGACGCCGATTACGAGGGCCCGCTGATGATTTCGGCCTGGAACCGCAACCCGCCGGGAGCCGCGCCCCTCACGGTGCGGCCGGGCGAGCGCATCGCGCAGCTCGTCTTTACCCGGGTGGTGCGGCCCGTCCTGGCGGTCGTCGACGCGTTTCCGGAGGCCGGGACCGGCGCCCGCGGCGCCGGCGGCTTCGGCTCCACCGGCCGCGGCTGACGACGCGCTTGGACGCGCTCGTCCATCCCCCCCGGCCCGCTTCGGGCGCCGCGCTCGCTCCGCCGCGCCTCGGCCTCGCGCTCGCCGCGATGGTCGACATCGCGCTCCATGCCCGGCCGCAGCCGGTGAGCGCCAAGGCGCTGGCGGCGCGCCACGCCCTGCCGCCCCGGCACCTCGAGGCGGTGCTGCAGGCCCTGGTCCATCACGGCCTGCTCAAGGGCCTGCGCGGGCCGCATGGCGGCTACGAGCTCGCCCGCGAGCGCCGCCGCATCAGCGCCGGCGACATCGCCCGGGCGGTCCTCGGCCCGGACGCCGCCGAACCCGGCCTCGCTGGCCGCGACGTCGCCGGTCTCGTCGTCGCCCCCCTGGTGGCGGAGGCGGCCGGGGCGTACCTTGCGGTGCTCGATTCGGTGACCGTGGAGGATCTCTGCGGCCGGGCCGAGGCTGCGCAGGTCGCCGGCCCGCGGGCCGGCGCGGATTTCACGATCTAAGCAGTTCTGCCCGGGGCCGCAGTTCCGGCAAGGAAACGATGCCGGATCAAGGTGTTGCGTTAGTTCGATCTTGAACGTTCCCGGCCTCCGCACGGTGCGGAAGCTTAAAGAATGCTTTATCAAGTCGCGGTAGTTTGAGCCATCATCGGGCGCGGAAAGGAATCGCCGGGACCATGACCAACGCAGCCGATCCCGCAATCGTGGTCGTCACGGTCCGGCCCGATCCCGGCGGGTTGACACGGTTGTTCGCGTCGGGCGTCCCGTCCCTCGTGGTCACCGATCCCGGGGCGGCGCTCGCCGCCCTCGCGACGAAGTCCGCCGACCTGGTGCTGGTCGAGGCCTGGCCCGGCCTCGACGCGCCGGCGCTGATCCGGGCGCTCCGCCTGAAGCCGCACCTCGCCCACACCTCGATCCTGCTCATCGCCGAGGGTAACTTGGCCGAGGGTAACTTGGCCGAGGGCGACCCGGCCGAGGCCCGCCGCCGCGGGCTGGAGGCCGGCGCCACCGACGTGGTTCTGCCGCCCTTCGACACCTCGGACCTGGCTTTGCGCGGCCGCAACCTGATCGCGCTCGCGCGGGCGCAGGACGCGGTCGAGAGCCAGGCCCGCGCGCTGACCCGCGAGGTCGAGCGGGCGGCGGCTGAGAGCCAGGAGCGCGAGCGCGAGATCATCCGCCGCCTGATGCTCGCCGCCGAGTTCCGCGACGACCAGGCCGGCGACCACCTCACCCGCGTCGCCGGCTGCGTGCTCGCCATCGCCGACGGGCTCGGCCTGTCGGAGGAGGAGGGCAACGACATCGCCCTCGCCTCCACCATGCACGATATCGGCAAGATCGGCGTCGCCGACTCGATCCTGCGCAAGCCCGGGCCCCTCACCGAGCCCGAGCGCTACGAGATGATGCAGCACGCCCTGCGCGGCTACCGCATGCTGCACGACAGCCCGTCGCGCCTGCTGCGGCTCGCCGCCGAGATCGCCCTCACCCATCACGAGCGCTGGGACGGTGCCGGCTACCCGCAGGGGCTCAAGGGCACCGAGATCCCGCTGCCCGGCCGCATCACGGCGGTGGCCGACGTGTTCGACGCCCTGATCTCGGCCCGGGTCTACAAGCCCGGCTGGCCGCTGGAGCGGGCCCGCCGCTTCCTCGAGGAGCAATCGGGCGCGCATTTCGATCCCGACTGCGTCGCGGCCTTCCTGTCGCGGTGGGACGACGTGGTCGCCCTGGTCGAGGAGCGCCCGGCGGACCGGGCGGCGTGAGGGCAGGGGGGATCACCACCCCATCGTGCCGGGCTCGCCCTTGAACGGGCCGACGATGTTTTTCGTGATCCAGCCGCCGTAGAAGCCACCCGGCTGCGGGGTGACCCGCTCGTCGCCGACGAAGCACGCCTCCATCGCCCCGGCATAGAACGCGACGTGCCCGGCGAGGGCCGCGAAGGCTTCGGTCGGGTTGGGATAGGCCCAGGCCGCCCGGTCGGCCCGGCCCCGCTTCCCGACGACGTCGAAATAGAGGGCGGGTCCCTTCCACTCGCACAGCGAGCCGCCGCCGGCGGGGATGAGCGCGCCCGGCGCGATGTCCCCCGGCGGCAGGTAGTAGCTCGGCGGGTGAGAGGTCTCCAGCACCCGCCAGCCCCGCACCGTGTCGGCGATGGTGACCCCGTCGAAGACGACGCGCAGGCGCTCCGGCACCGGCTCCAGCCGGGGTGGGCGGGGGTAGTCCCAGACGCTCTCCTGGCCGGGGCCCGCCGAATTGGGCTCGGGGTGGCCGCGCCGCATCTTGGATTCTCCTCGCGTGTTGCATCGCTCGACAACGCGTCACGGAGGAAATTGTGCGCAGCGGCGCCCAGGCGACCCACGGCACCATCGTGGCGGAAAGACCATCGGCCGCGTCGCGGACGCAGCCGGGGAGACCGGCGAGGTAGCCTCCTACGGCCCTGGAGCATTTTCCGAAGAAGTGGATACCGGTTCCTCGGAGAAAATGCGGCAAAATCAAAGGCCTAGAGAGCTTCGCGATTGCAGCGCGATCGTGAAGCTCTCTAGGCGCGCGGACCGACCTGTCTCGCCGGTTTGAGCATATGCGCGCGAAGATCGCCAGCGCGTGCCGCCTGACCGCGCGCCACACCGTCGGGACCGTGCAGGTCGCAGCCGCTCCGGACATCACGATCCCGGCGGCAGCTCCGTCACGCGTCGGTCACCCCCGCCGCATCCTGCGCCTTCAGCACCTCCGGCCGCGGCATCGAGACGATGTTGTAGCCTGAATCGACGTAGTGGACCTCGCCGGTGACGCTGCCCGAGAGCGGCGACAGCAGGTAGAGGCCCGAGCCGCCGATATCCTCCAGCGTCGCGGTGCGCCGCAGGGGGGCATGGGCGGCCTGGTGGTTGAACATCAAGCGGGCATCCGCGATGCCGGCGCCGGCGAGCGTCCGCACCGGGCCGGCCGAGAGGGCGTTGACGCGGAGCCCTTGCGGCCCGAGATCGGCCGCGAGGTAGCGTACGGAGGCCTCGAGCGCCGCCTTGGCGAGGCCCATCACGTTGTAGTTCGGCATCACCCGGGTCGAGCCGCCATAGGTGAGCGTGAGGAGCGAGCCGCCGGGGCGCATCCGCTTCGCTGCCCGCTGGGCGATCTCCGTGAAGGAGAAGCACGAGATCACCATCGTGCGGGAAAAGTTCTCCCGGGTGGTGACGTCGACGTAGCGGCCCTTGAGCTGCGACTTGTCGGAGAAGCCGATGGCGTGGACGACGAAATCGAAGCCCTCGGGCCAGGCCTCGTCAAGGGCGGCGAAGGTCGCGTCGACGGAGGCCAGATCCTCGACGTCGCAGGGAAAGACCAGGGAGGAGCCGAGTGTGCCGGCGAGCGGCCCGACGCGGCGGCCGAGCGCCTCGCCCTGATAGGTGAAGGCCAATTCGGCGCCCTGGCCCGCCAGGGCCCGGGCGATGCCCCAGGCGATGGAGTGGTCGTTCGCGACGCCCATCACGAGCCCGCGCTTGCCTGCCATCAAACCCGTCACGCCCGATCCTCCGCTGTTCAAGGGTGGACCGGGCCTTTACGCGGCGGGCGGGCTCCTGTCCACGCCGCGGGGTGCGTCAGGCGTCGACGTGCTTGAGCACCAGCGTCGCGTTGGTGCCGCCGAAGCCGAAGGAGTTGCTGAGCACGTGGCCGAGCTTCGCGTCGTCCTTGCGGGCGCGCAGGATCGGCATATCCGCGAAGGCCGGGTCGAGCTCGTCGATATGGGCGCTCTCGCAGATGAAGCCGTTGTTCATCATCAGGAGCGAGTAGATCGCCTCCTGCACGCCGGTGGCGCCGAGCGAGTGGCCGGTCAGCGACTTCGTCGCGGCGATCGGTGGGCAGTCGTCGCCGGTGCCGAACACCTCGCGGATCGCCTCAATCTCCTTGTCGTCGCCGACAGGGGTCGAGGTGGCGTGAGGGTTGATGTAGTCGATCTTCGCGCCCTTCAGGCCCTCGATCGCCTGGCGCATGCAGCGCACCGCGCCCTCGCCGGACGGCGCCACCATGTCGTGGCCGTCCGAGGTGGCGCCGTAGCCCGCGACCTCGCCGTAGATGCGCGCGCCGCGAGCGCGGGCATGCTCCAGTTCCTCCAGCACCAGCACGCCGGCGCCGCCCGCGATGACGAAGCCGTCCCGGGCCTTGTCGTAGGCCCGCGAGGCCCGCGACGGGGTGTCGTTGTACTTCGAGGACATCGCCCCCATCGCGTCGAACAGGACGGACAGGGTCCAGTCCAGCTCCTCGCAGCCGCCGGCGAAGATGATGTCCTGGCGCCCGCCCTGGATGATCTCGGCGGCGTTGCCGATGCAATGGTTCGAGGTCGCGCAGGCCGAGGAGATCGAGTAGTTCACGCCCCGGATCTTGAACCAGGTCGCCAAGGTCGCGGACGCCGTCGAGGACATCGCCTTCGGCACCGCGAACGGCCCGACGCGCTTCGGCCCCTTGGCGCGGGCGATGTCGGCGGCTTCCACCAGCGCGCGGGTCGAGGGACCGCCCGAGCCCATGATGATGCCGGTGCGCTCGTGCGAGACCTCGGCCTGCTCCAGGCCGGCATCGCGGATCGCCTGTTCCATCGCGACGTGGTTCCAGGCGGTGCCGCCGCCGTGGAAGCGCATGGCGCGGCGATCGACCACCTCCTCGGCGTCGAGGGTCGGGCCGCCCTGCACCTGGCTGCGGAAGCCGTGTTTCGCAAAATCCTCGGCGTGGGAGATGCCCGAGCGCGCCTCGCGCAAGGACGCCAGCACCTCCTGGGTGGAATTGCCGATGGACGAGACGATGCCCATCCCGGTGATTGCCACGCGCCTCATGATCGTCGGAACCCTCCGGAGCGGCGCCACGGGCGCCCGCAGGCGGTCTTCGCCTCGCGGGTGTCACCTAGGCGCCCGGTGCCGTAATCTCAACCGCCCATCGGGGGAAAGGGTCCCGGCGGGCCTCGGACGGCCCGCTTTTCACCGTAGCGAGCCGGATCGCCCGCGCGGTGACGGGCGTGCAAGGACGAACTCAGCCGCCGGCGGCGGGGGTCGCAGCCTGGAACAGGCCGACGCGCAGGTCCTGCACCTCGTAGACGCGCTCGCCGTCGGCCTCGAGCCAGCCATCGGCGATGCCGAGGACCAGGCGGCCCTGGCGCACCCGCTTGATGTCGACGCCGTACACGACCTTCTTCATGGTCGGCAGCACCTGGCCGGAGAGCTTCACCTCGCCGACGCCGAGCGCCCGGCCGCGGCCCACCGCACCGAGCCAGCCGAGGTGGAAGCCCACCATCTGCCACAGGGCGTCGAGGCCGAGGCAGCCCGGCATCACGGGATCGCCCTGGAAGTGGCAGGGGAAGAACCAGAGGTCGGGCCGCACGTCGAGCTCGGCGAGCACGTGGCCCTTGCCGTGGGCGCCGCCGTCGCGGCCGATCGAGGTGATGCGGTCGAACATCAGCATCGGCGGCAGCGGCAGCTGAGCGTTGCCGGCGCCGAACATCTCGCCGCGGCCGCAGGCCAGCAGGTCCTCGTAGGAGAAGCTCGAGGGCCGGCTCGGGGCGGCGGGGTGGCGCCTCGTTAACACAGCGCCCGGGACTGTTCAAAGCCGGCCGAAGGCCCTAGTCTATAACGCTTCTGATCTGCCCCCCGACGGCCGTGGTCGGGTTGCGGCGGGGGGATGGGCGGCCTATAACGAGCGGTAACATTGTCGCCGTCCAACGAGTCGTAGTTCCGCTGATGAACGACCTGTCGCCCCTGCGCGCCGTCCTCGGCGCCCGCGTCCCGGCCCTCGAGTCCGGCGCCGCCGGCCAGCGGCGCGGTTGCCCGCTCTCGGACCTGCGCGACCGCCTGCGCCGCGCGGGCTTACGCCCGACGCGGCAGCGCCTCTCCCTCGGCTGGCTGCTGTTCGGCAAGGGCGACCGGCACCTCACCGCCGAGATGCTCTACGACGAGGCGATGCGGGCCAAGGTCCCGGTCTCGCTGGCGACCGTCTACAACACCCTGCACCAGTTCACCGAGGCCGGCCTGCTGCGCCAGCTCGCGCTCGACGGCTCCAAGGCCTATTTCGACACCAACCCGAGCGAGCACCACCACTTCTTCCTGGAGGAAGAGGGCCAGGTGCTCGACATGCCGGATTGCGGCATCACCGTCGATTCGCTGCCCCAGGCCCCCGAGGGCATGGAGATCGCCGGCGTCGAGGTGATCGTCCGCCTACGCCGCCGGGGCGGCCGGGCCTGACCGCACCCGCACCGTGACGTTTGCGAGGGCCGCGTTTCCGAAAAGGGGACGCGGCCTTTTCGTCATGAGAGGCCGGTGCCGGCAAGCGGGCGCATCCCCATCTTGAGCAGGACGCAGGGCCGCGACGGGGCGGGCCCGGTAGTCTGGCTCCTGAGCACCGCATCGGACGAACCCGCGTGCGACAGAGATTGCGAGATCCGGCCGATCCTGCGCCCGACGACATCCGGAGGAACCCCATGACCCACGACGACCCGTTCGTCATCGCCGGCACGACCCTGTCCTCGCGCCTCTTCATCGGCACCGCCGGCTACCCGACGCAGGCGATCATGAGCGAGGCGGTGCGGGAGAGCGGCGCCGAGGTGGTGACGGTCTCGATCCGCCGCATCTCGCTCCACGGCCACGGCTCGGACACGGTGGCGCGGCTGAAGGGCGCCCGCTTCCTGCCCAACACCGCCGGCTGCGAGACCGCCCGCGACGCCGTGATGACGGCGGAGCTGGCCCGCGAGGCGATGGGCACCAACTGGATCAAGGTCGAGGTGATCGGCGACCGCGAGACGCTCTATCCCGACGTCGCCGAGACGATCGAGGCGACCCGCCAGCTGGTCGAAGCCGGTTTCGTCGTGCTGCCCTATTGCAACGACGATCCCGTCGTGTGCAGCCGGCTCGCCGATCTCGGCGCCGCCGCGGTGATGCCGATGGGCTCGCTGATCGGCTCCGGTATGGGCGTCGCCAACCCGGCGAACCTCGAGCTGATCTGCCGGCGCTCGCCCGTGCCGGTGATCGTGGATGCGGGCATCGGCACCGCCTCCGACGCGGTGATCGCGATGGAGCTGGGCGCCGCCGCGGTGCTCCTCAACACCGCCGTCGCCAAGGCCGACGATCCGGTGCGGATGGCCCGCGCCATGCGCCACGCCGTCGAGGCCGGCCGCCTCGCCGCGCTCGCCGGCCGCATCCCGCGCCGCGGCCGCGCCGAGCCGTCGAGCCCGCAGCTCGGCCTCGTCGGCTCGTGAGCCTGCCCGCCCGCCTGCTGATCGTCACCGACCGGCACGGCTGCCCCGAGCCCTTGGCCGACCGCGTCGCCGCCTGCCTGGCTGCGGGAGCCCGATGGATCTGGCTGCGCGACCGCGACCTGCCGGCGCCGGAGCGGGCGGCTCTGGCCGAGACTCTGGCCGGACAGGTGGCGCGGGTGGGCGGGGCGCTCACCATCGGGCGCGACGTGGAGCTGGCGGCGCGGGTGGGCGC